>CAYNZV010000002.1:104348-122426 GCA_964401715.1 uncultured Gemmatimonadaceae bacterium
AGGCCGGCTGCTAGTCTGAATCAGTATTCGCCAGCTCGTACAGCTCGGGCCGACGCAACTGCAGTGTCGGTAGTTGCTGACGCAGATCATGCACGTATTGTGGGTCGACCCGCGCGTGGATGACGTCCTCGCGTCCTTGAGCCCGGGCTATAGCGATGCCCCAGGGATCCACGACCATGCTGCGACCGAAGAGGTGATCGTTACCCAGATTTCCGTACTGATTTGCCGCTACCACGTAACACAGGTTGTATAGCGCCGTACTGGTGACCAGGACGTCCCAGTGGTCCGTGCGCGGTGGCAACGGTTGGCCGCAGGGGAAAGCAGCGGGTATCGCTATGATCTCTGCTCCCTTCAGGGCTAGGGTTCGTGCGATTTCGGGAAAACGCAGGTCGTAACAGACCATCACTCCCAAGCGACCCACGTCCAGTTCGCACACACACAACTCGTTGCCAGGGGCGATGAAGGAGGTCTCGCGGAAACGTAGAGCGTCCATCAAGTGGGTCTTTCGGTAGCGGCCGATTTCTTCGCCATTGCGATCGAAGACTAGGGTCGTATTGTAGGCACGACCGTCGGTCGCCGTTTCCGCAAAACTGCCGGTCACCAGATTGATCTGGTGACTGCGAGCCTTTTCGCGCATTGCTTCCGAAAATTCTCCCGGGATCGATTCCGCTAGTTCGGCCACGTTGTTTTGGGTCGGTTCGCCGTTACAGTATTCGGGTAGAACGACTAGATCGACCGCTTTGTTTTCGATGATCGTCCGATCGATGGCCTCAAGCGCTTTCGACAGATTATCGGATTTATTGCCACCGGCCCCGATCTGCACGGCAGCCACATTCCAGGTTTTCATTTTAGATTCTCCAACGGCTATAGGACAGTAATCGATTCACAAACTATAAAAATCAGCTGTGGCCCACCTCTGCTTGCTGTTGCAATGCCCATTGAACTGCAGTCACCGGGCCGTATCTTTGTAATCGCCATCGCGGCAGGGGGACATTCCGCCGATGTTCCCTTGCGTCATGTAACGTCCAACTCGGAGCGTCATATGAGTAGGTTGGGTCAGAAAATCGCTATCGTCACCGGATCGGGCCAGGGCATTGGCAAGGGGATCGCCCAGCGCTTGGCAGCCGAAGGGGCGTCGGTGGTGATAGCCGAGTTCAACGAAGAAACCGCGCGCGCGGCAGTGGCCGATATCGAGGCGGACGGAGGTCGTGCTTTGTCGTATCCGGTGGACATCAGCGATCTCCCCGCTATCGAACGCATGACGGCTGAGGTTGCCTCTGACTTCGGAGGAATCGACATCCTGGTCAATAATGCCGGTGTGGTACAGACCAAGCCGATGTTGGATCTGTCCCCGACCGACTGGGACCGGGTGATCAACGTCAATATGCGTGGAACCTTTTTTTGTATTCAGGCCGTCGCCCGACAGATGATCACGCAGCTGCCCGAAGAGTTTGCACAGGTCGTTGTTCCCGCAGACCTGATCAACATGCCCGGTGGAAAGGAAGCAACTTCGGAGCGGCCGACAAAATCGTTCGGTAAGATCGTTAGCCTGTCTTCCATATCTGGGCGCCGGGGCCGGCCGTTGTCGACGCACTATGCGGCCAGTAAAGCCGCGATCATCAGTATCACTCAATCGGCAGCGTTGGCCCTTGCTCCATACAACATCAATGCTAACGCGGTGGCGCCGGGCGTTGTGCCTACACCAATGTGGGACAAAATTGATAAGGACCGGGGTGCGTTGTATGGAACCAGCGACGGCGAAGCGATGGCGGCCTTCGTCGACACGGTGCCGCTGAAACGGGTTTCGCGTCCCGAGGATATCGCCGCGGCGGTGGCATTTCTGTGCTCCTCAGATTCGGACTATATAACCGGCCAGACCCTTAACGTGGATGGTGGGTTCGAGATGGATTGACAACTGTGGCTGAGAAATAAACTCGTTGCAACAATGCGCTGCCGACGTCAACCTCCTGACAACATGACGGATAATCATCACGATCCAGGACTTCACCTGTTTGTTGACGACGACGAAATGCAGGACCTCCCCTGTAACGGTGAGTGCCCCGAAACTATTTTTGAACGGCGCCGTATTCGGCAACGAAATGCGAGTTGAAATCGGCAATGTGCGCGTACGAGTGGTGACCGATGTGGAGGTTTTTGAGGGGTTCACTTTCGAAAGCTGCAACGGTCTGGTTTGCGATGATCAGACCGATTTCGAAGTTACTTGGGGCCCGGATCGCAAGAACCTTGATGCTGTTGTCGTGAAAGAAGTACGTCTCCACATTCAAGCCGATGCCCCGTGTGTACTTTACTCATACCGCTTCGGTACGTAGCAGGAGAACGATTTGATGAGCACCCAGACCGCTTCGAGAGTCCCTAACTTCGTAGGTGGCAACGAGCAGATTATCGATGCTGAACGTTTGCTTTCCTTGACCGCGCCCGCCACCGGCGAACTGATCGGCGATGTGGCGGTTACGTCCGCCTCGCAGCTTGAAGCCGCGGTGAATGCAGCAGAACATGCACAGAGAGGGTGGGGCGCCCAGACCATAAAGGATCGTGCTCAGGTCCTCTTCGCCGCCAAACGGCTATTCGAAGAAAATACCGAGCGCATTGCCAGGATTATAAGTCTAGAAAACGGCAAAACCGTAGCCGAGGCTGGTGCCAGCGTCGTACGGGGGATTGAGTGTATCGAATTTGCCACCAGCTTGCCTCAGATCGCCGCTGCTGAGGTGTTGGAAGTGAGCCGGGGCATTGAATGCAAGACCATTCGGTTTCCTCTTGGCGTCGTTGCCAGCATCACACCGTTCAACTTCCCCGCCATGGTACCACTCTGGATGACGCCACTGGCGATCGGTATGGGAAACGCGGTGATCTTGAAACCTTCTGAGCAGACCCCTCTTGCAGCCGTTGAGGTTGCCAAGCTTTTCCAGGAAGCAGGAGCACCCCCCGGGGTAGTCTCCGTCGTCCATGGAGATCGTGAAACCGTGGAAGCGATCTGCGATCATCCGAGAATACGGGCGATCGGATTCGTCGGATCTACCGCCGCCGCCAAAGCAGTTTACGAGCGCGGCACCGCCAACGGCAAGCGGGTGCGGGCAATGGGGGGCGCTAAAAACCACTTGGTGGTAATGCCCGATGCCGATCCCGAGATGACTGCTGCTAACGTCATCGCATCCTCAATGGATTGTGCGGGTCAACGTTGCATGGCCGCCAGCGTCATGCTCGCGGTGGGCGATGTGGATCACATCATTGGACTAATCCGAGAGCAGATGTCAACGATACAAGCTGGCGATCAGATGGGTGCCATTATCAGCCCGGCAGCGAAGCAGCGGATCGAGGGATATTTGGACCGCGTGGTGGCAAACGGTGCCGAGCTGCTGCTCGACGGAAGGAATCAGGTGGCAGCCGACGCTAATCCCGAAGGCAATTATTTGGGGCCTTCGATCATTGATCAGGCAACACCGGGCCATGAAGCGGCGTGCGATGAAATATTTGGACCCACACTTACGATCATACGCTGCCAAGATCTGGAAGAGGCGTTAGCGATCGAGAATGGCAACGTCTACGGCAACGCTGCGGCAATCTACACCAGTTCGGGAGAGATCGCCCAATATTTCGGTGAGCGTGCCAGTGCTGGAATGGTCGGTATTAACATCGGGGTACCGGTGCCGCGAGAGCCGTTTGCCTTCGGGGGTTGGAACCAGAGTAGCTTTGGCGGCGGCGACATAACTGGTCGCAGTGCGATCGACTTTTGGTCCAAAGCGAAGAAGATCACTACCAAGTGGTCGGACAAATACCGCAAAGATTGGATGAGCTGAAATCCGTTCGGCACATTTCCCTCAATGTCCGCGAGCGTGATCTACGTGCGGCGTCCTGGACGTGCCCCGAGCTCAACACCCGCAACGTTCGATAGGTAACAGATCTCCAAGCCAGCAGTGAAAGGAGCGACTTGAAACCAAAAACGACGCCGGTGCTCGATTGGCATGGAGTGTGGCCGGGCTACGGTAGCTATGATCAAGACGGGCACTATTATCCTCAGGACATGCCCCGTGGCATCCGTTTGACGGTCCAGGAAGCAACGATAACGGAGCCCGTGTTTCAGCCACAACAACGTTGGGAACGTTCATCCGTACACTATCCGGCGATTATTCGCGAAAAAGACCGTTTCCGGCTGTGGTATCTGGCGTATCCCGATGTGGACGACTCCTGGGTGCAGGCGGGCAATATCCCGGGCAAATATCCAATTCTATGGTGTTACGCCGAGAGTCCAGATGGCTTCGACTGGGACCGTCCTGAGCTGGGCATCTATTCCTACGACGGTTCCGCCGCCAACAATATCATGATGCCGGCCGGTGAGGTGGGCGCCATGGGATATATGCACTTGATGCGAAATCCCAAAGGCCCGGACGAAGAGCGCTACGTTGCGGTCGGCATCGACGCGGCATTCAAGATCGACGGCCGGCCAGCGACACAACAGAACTATCTAGATCTCACGCACAAGCTCCAAGCCGCGGGAGATGCAGGTTCCATTGGTGAGCGGGTGGAAAAGGAGGTAGTGGTCAAAGCAGGGACTTCGCCCGATGGTTTGCACTGGACCCATGTCGAAGAGCCGATCCTGCGCCCGCCCTACAACCTGGACACCCAGAATATTCTCGCTTACGACGATAGCATCGACAGGTATGTCATTTACCTGCGTAGCGGGCGGGCGCGCCGTCGTTCGGTGGCGCGCTACGAAGCGGAAGAGTTTCGCGGTCCTTGGACCAATCATCAGGTGGTGCTGACCGCTGAACCGGATGATCCCCCGGATTGGTCGATCTACGCGCCCGGTTACTGCCGCCATCCGCACGGGCCGCACCTGATGTTCTTCAATCCGTATCGACAAGCCAGCGATTTGTTGGATGTCTATCTGGCGGTGAGCCATGACGGGGAGTTGTGGGCGCGGCCAGAACGCAAGCCGATTATTCCGCTTACTGACCGTTACGGTAGCTTATATCCATCACCGGAATTGGTGGAACTCGACAACGACACCTGGGCTATCATAACCATGGGCTGTCTGCATGCCCACAACTCCCTGGTCTCTACTTCGCCTGAGGGTAGCCTTCGAAAGATGATGGAATACCCTTCGGAGTTTTTCTGGGCGACTTGGAAGCGGGACCGGTTAGTAGCGATTGAAGCGGACGACTATGCCGAATTTGCCATGTCAGAGCTGGAATGCGCCGGTGGGCATCTGAAGCTGAACTTCAAGACCCTTCAACCCGGAGCGCATATCAAGGTCGAGATTGTCGATGGCGGCATACCGAACCGGTCGTCTGCCGCACATCCTCCGGCGTTGACCGGATTTAGCTTCGACGATTGCGACACGCTTGCAGGTGACGAGTTGGATGGGTTGGTGAGTTGGCGCGGGAACGCAGATCTATCGGGGTTGAAGGGCAAAAATATTCACCTGCGATTCCGCATGGCGCGCGCGAAGCTGTTCGCCATCACGATGTAGCTCTGGCATAGGGCCCACACAGAATATCTTCTCCGATCACCCGGTGGCGGTGATCCTAACGCCCAAAGCGGACGAGCTCGAGATTGCGGTTTATTTCCTCAGATAAATTGCCGGCTCTATCCCGTGAAAAGAAGAAGAAGGTGTAGTTGCCAAGCGGGGCATTCGGAAGGATAGGGAAACTGTAGGAGTATTGACCATCGCCGCTCACCGGGTCGCCGATGTCCGGGTTGCCATCGTCGAAGAGTAGGAAGTGGAACCCACCTTCTTTGAACTCTGACCCTCCCTCGTTGACGGTACTCGCCCCGAACGAACCATCCGGCTTCAGAAACTTGAAATAAACCGAATCGATGTCGGCGATTCCTTGGGGATCGGTGACCTTGAGCCGGACTTGGACCGGCAAGCCGATCTGCCGTTGCAGGGTATCCGGTGACTCGATGGCGAACAGGCTGGGCGGGAGGTTTTCTACGAATATCGATCGCTCAATGGTGTTGGAAACGGCTCCCTTAGAATCGACTGCCTGAAATTCTAGCAGGTAATCCCCCAGGAGGCCTGCTGCCAGTGTGGAATCGAACTGGGCGCCAAACTCGCCACGGTCAGCGGCGATCTCGCTGTGGATGAAAAGGGTCTCCACCTTCGCGGCGTCTCCACGAACGAAACGCACGATTACACTAACAAGGTCAGACACCGAATCGCTGTCCTGGGCAGTGGCTGCAAACCGGAAGGGTAAGTTCCCTGATAGCAGGGAGTCAGGTGCTTCCGCGCTCAGCAAGATCGGCGGAATAGTTTTTCCACTTGATCCGGTGCCGCTGTCGCTGCCGCAGGAACAATAGAAGAGTAAACCAAGAAGCCCTAAACCAATCATTGGCCGCAGCATCAACACGCTCCTCTTATAGGCCATTCACGTCAGAATCGGCAGTAAGATAATGGTTCCCGTGAGAGTACGGAAGCTGCCAGGCATACGCCACAACAGTGTGGAACTTGCGGTGCAGCAAGGCCTTACTCGATTTACACTTTCTGCGTCCACCCGTATATTAATTCCTTATGCTGCAGGTTTTTATTCGCGCCGCCAGGCGTTTTGCTGCACTCGCATTCTCAGGCCTTCCTCTTCTGCTGTTTTTGGTTGCTCCGTTGTTCGCCGGCAGCGGAAAAATTGCCGGTGTCGTTCGCGATGCAAGCACGGGAGAGCCATTGCCCGATGCCACGGTGCAAGTTGTCGGTTCCAACTTGGGTGCTATCTGCGACCAAAGCGGGCGTTTCTTCGTTCTCAATGTGCCCTCGGGTGTATACGAGATACGGGCAAGTTATGTTGGCTACGCCGACGTGGTTGTGCATGACGTGCGTGTTTCCCTGGATCTAACCACCGCCTTCGATGTTGAGCTGATTCCCAGCGAAATCCGCGTCGCCGAGATGATCGTGCGGGCGGAACGGCCGATCATCGACAAGAATGCCACTAACGCCGTGCGCATCGTCGGCGGTCAAGAGCTAGAGGCGTTGCCTTTTCGAGGTGTGCAGAACGCGCTGGTTGTGCAGGCTGGCGTAGTTGATGACGAGGGCAGACTCCACGTCCGCGGTTCCCGCGCTGATGAGGTCGCCTATTTCGTCGAAGGCGCCAACGTTCGCAATCCGATCACCGGATTCAGTGCCGTCACGCTCATTGATGAAGCGCTGCAGGAAGTGCAACTGCAAGCAGGTGGCTTCAACGCAGAATACGGAGGTGCCAACGGCGGTATCGTACTCCAGGAGTTACGTACTGCCGGGTCCGACTGGGATGTGGGCTTAGTGCTGGAATCGGATCGTTTCACTACGAGATACAACAAGAGACTGGGCACCTACTCGTACGGCTATGGAGGGCAGGTGCTCACCTTGAGCGGGCCTCTTCTAGGGAACCAAAACCTACGCGCGTTAGTGGCGGCTCAACGTCGGATTCGCGATTCGCGGCCGGTATTCTGGAATGGGTTCCGCTTCGATAATCTGATAGATACGGGCGATCGCGGTGGCCGCATCCACTGGCGGGACGGTTCGACTCCGGACAGCCTTCAGGTGCTACTCATGAAGCCGGGCAACATCGAACACACCGGACGGTCGCAGGTGGACCTCAATACAAACCTTCTTTTCGACCATCAGCCCATTCAACTGCGTCTGACCGGATTGTATTCGTCCGATGAGATCGAGCTCAATCCGGCGCCCGTTCGCAACATGCTCAACGTCCTGCGATTGCCTAGGTCGGAGAGCAGCTCGGGACTGTTGCACTTGAAAGCGACTTACATTCACGATGCCTCTACCTTTGTGCAACTGGGGCTGAGTTTTTACCGCCAACATCGGGAGATTTTCGATTCGGCACTGGGGTCGAACTTTGTGGTGTACAACGACAGCGCGGCAGTTTCTGCAGCGCTGTCGCACAACTCTTACGTAAGGCAGGGAACGGCTCCGCAACCATACGACATCAACGGTTTTCCGTTCAGCAGACCCGGCACCCCCACTTCGTTCGCCAACGGCAGCGAACGATCCAGCGCCTACAGCAAGGAGGAGGATACTTATAGCGGTGTAGGGGGCAGCGTAACCAGACAACAGGGCATACATCAGTTGAAAGCGGGGTTCGATCTGCAACGCTGGACTTCTCGCCGTTACCTGGTTGTCGTGAACTCGTTGCGTTCCGGCATCCAGAGCACCTACCCCCATCTGGAAATGGTTTACCGTCAGTATTACGCCGGTGATATAGCCCAAGGGGAGATTCTAGACGGCTTGATAGATGCCGCCAAGGCAGCCCCTGCAGGGGAGGGAGGCATAGACGATTTTCGCGATTTCATGCGCAATGGCAGCCGCGGTGATTTCTTCGGCTACGACGAGTTTGGACGACGAACGAACGACGACGGGTTGGAGGGGCCTCGCCACCCGCTGCTGGCATCCGTCTACCTTCAGGACAAGATGGAGTATGACGATCTGATCGTTCAGGCTGGATTTCGGTGGGATTTTTTCGATGCCGATAGCTGGCGCTTTGTCGATCCTTCTGCTCCGGTGAGGAATCAGGAGCGATTCGCGATCGTGGTCCGAGATGATTCAGTGGGAAGCTATACCGGTGTGCCCGATGCACCGATCATGCGCAAAACCCGTAATTTCTCGGAGTTCAGTCCGCGGTTGGGATTCTCGTTTCCGGTCAGAGATCGAACCGTGTTTCACGTTCAGTACGGACGTTTTTCCCAGATGCCAGCCATGCGTAGCATGTTTCGCGGTGGCATCGGACTTGCCGTAGAGCTGGGCGGACAGAACTTCATCCCGTTTCCGACCGCCTTCGATGTGGAGCCGGTACGAACCACCCAATACGAGATCGGTATCGGGCATCAGTTCCACGAAGCTGCCTCCTTTGACCTCACTGGTTTCTATCGTGATGTCAAAGGTCAACTGCGGCTGCAGCGACAGGAATTGTCTGCTGCCGCCGTCGATGCCAGTGCTTATAATTTTCTGGAGAACGGCGATTTTGCCACGACTAGAGGACTGGAGCTGGCGGTGCGCATGCGTCGTATCCAGCGGTTGCTGACGCGGTTCGACTACACCTTGTCGGATGCACGTGGCACCGGGTCGACCCTCAATAGCGCCGTCGCCGGCATCGAAAACAACACCAATCTTCCGACGATCATCTCACCTCTGGATTTCAATCAACGCCACAAGGGCAGCTTGATGTTCGACTACCGATTGGATGCCAACGAAGGGGGGTCGATTTTCCGGGGCTCGGGGGTGAACCTGCTGATGCGATTCACCAGTGGGCACAACTTCACCTTGGTCACCGGCTCTATCGGCCAGCGCGGCCCGGAACTGGGAGGGATTCTGGCCAGCGATGACCCGCGCTCGCGGCAACCGCTGGAGTCTATCAACAGCTCCACGACACCGTGGACCTTTAACGTCGATCTGAAGATCGATCGCGGCTTTCAGCTCTTTGGCATCGAAGCCAACGCCTACGTTTACGTACAGAACTTCCTAAACCGCAAAAACGTGATAAACGTGTACGGACGTACAGGGAATGACAGGGACGATGGCTTCCTGAACGATCCTGATCTCAGCAGCCGCATCGTCGAGGTAAACGGCGGCGAGCACTACCGAAAGTTCTACAGAGCGATCAACCTGGAGAATCGCCAGCATTACTGGTTCACCGAGCGTGGTGATATCTACGCCACCCCGCGACAGATCCGATTCGGTTTAAAGATGGGCATATGAATCGGGGTGAAACCAGAAACAGGGCACAGTTGGCAGCTGTCGTTGGCACGGCTATACGGGCTGTGGTCGCCTGCTGCAGTTTCATGGTCCTTTCGGTCGATGGTCGTGCACTGCATACAACTACTACTACACAAGAGGCGGTGGAGGCCTCTCTCTTTGGAGAGCACTCACTGATAAACATCAACAACCTTTCCATGTGGTTTCGGCGTGATGGTTGGTCGGCTCGTCATCCGCTGCGCGTCAACTTTTCCGGCGTCACTTTTCCGCGGTCTACGGATCAGGTGATCTATCAAGATGGCCTGGTGTGGGGTGGCAGGGTGTTGGATGGTGATCCGCAGGAGATCCGGGTGGGTGGGCAGACCTTCGAGATCGGCACGGTACCGGGTGCGATCATTACGAAAGGGGTGGCTGAGGATCCCGATGATCCGGGGGTACGCATCTATCGCATACGCGCCGACTACCAAACCGCCGATCTGCGATTAGATGCGGCCGAGCTCCTGGATAAACCGCTCAGCCAGGTCAGCGATGAGGAAGTTGAGCTGGTGCGCACTCAGTACGAGAGGGACTGGCGCGAGTGGCCCTGGCAAAAGGGGGCACCGTTTTTCGATCGGGACGGCAACGGCACCTACGATCCCGATACCGACGAGCCTTCCTTTCGAAATCTCGACTGCGCCGTTGTTCCCGATCAATGTAAAAGCAACGCGGACCAGATCGCCTGGTTGGTGGTGAACGACCTTAATCGCGGTGCCACCAGTGCGCTGTATGGATCCAAACCGATTGGTCTGGAGATGCAGCTTACCCTGTGGGCGTATGCACGAACAAACGCTCTGGGAGATGCCATTTTCAAACGGTACAAACTGCTTTACAAAGGAACGGAGGACGCCGCCAACGACGCGGTGATCGAGAAGATGTATCTCTCTTTTTGGTCAGACCCGGATATCGGCGACTTCGGTGACGACTTCGCCGGTTCCGACACGGAGCTCAATCTCGGGTTTGCTTATAACGCCAATCCGAAGGACGATCACTACCGCGTCTTCGAGCTGCCACCCCCGGCTGTGGGATACGATTTGCTGCAGGGGCCAGCGGTGCCCGACGCCAGCAGCGAAGGAATCTTCGATTTTCAGCGCCGTTCGGGGATCCGCAACCTGCCGATGACCTCCTTCGTTTATTTCGCCGCCGGCAGTGCCGTGGACGATCCCCAGCTGGGACGTTACTCCGGAACGCAAGAGTGGTACAATCTGTTGCGCGGTTTCCAACCCCAACCAAACATCGTGGAGCCAGTGCCGTTTAGAGATCCGATCAGTGGTGTAGAAAGCACCTTCGCCCTCGACGGCGATCCGGTGACCGGCGTGGGGTGGGTAGACGGTGTACCTTTACCACCGGGCGACCGGCGTATCGTGATGAACACGGGTCCGTTCACCATGGCGTTGAACGACAGTCAGGAGGTGGTGGTTGCCTTGCTCGCCGGAATTGGCAGCGATCATCTGCGCAGCGTCAGCCGCTTAAAGTTCTCCGACCAATTAGTGCAGGAAGCTTTCGACGGTTTTTTCCAAGTGCCGGCGCCCCCTCCCGGGCCGCAAGTAAGATCGGCGGTTGGCGATGGAACCGTGGTACTGGATTGGGGGTTCGACCCCGAGGCCATGGATGCCACAGAGAGCGATCGCGACGGGAGCTTTCAGTTTGAAGGGTACAACGTGTATCAGTTTCCTTCGTTGGAAGCGGATATTTCACAGGCCATCAAACTCAGGACTTTCGATCTGCGCAATGGTATAACCACCATACTTGCAGAAGAGCTGGACGACACTTTTGGCGAGGTGCTCCGCCTGCCGCAGCAGATCGGCACCGATACCGGATTGCACTGGGTGCTCCAGATCACCCGCGATGCTATGCGCAACGAGCCTTTGATCAACGGTCAGCCTTACTATTTTGCCGTCACGGCTTACAGTAGTAATTCAAATCCAGATGCGATTGTCGCGGCACTGGAGTCGTTACCGCAGAAACTGGCAGCCGTACCGCGGCATGCACCTCCCGGAGTACGGCGATCGGCAGAGATGGACGCTATAATCCCAGTATATCAGGCGTCTGGCACCGGAGACGTGGTGATACGACCCGTCGTGGTCGATCCTTCTGCAGTGGTTGACGCTACCTATGCGATCGATTTCGCCTCCGATGGTACCTGGCGCCTGTGGCGTGACCAGGATGTGGTCCTTGGCGGACAGAGCAATTACAGTCTGGATGATCGATATCTGGCGGTGAATGGCATCCAGGTGAAGGTAGGAAATCCGGTACGGAAACCACCGATCACCTTTGGCAAAGCGACGGTCGTTCATGACGCTGACCCCGCTGACGGCGATCTGTCGTTTTGGGGTGATCCAACATTGTTCGATGAAGCCAACGGTTACGCTCACACTTTCTGGGGCGGTGGTGGTACGGACGATGCGGATCTCCTGGGACGCGACTTGGAGTTGCGCTTCACCGGCGTTCCCAGCGCCGACGGTTCGGAAATCATCGAAGGAGGTTCGGTTGCTACCCTCGCCGGAGTTCAGGCGGGTTCCGCTGAGCGCTCGCTGGATGATCATCCATTTCGTCCGAAGGATGGACCTGCCAGCGGTCCGTTTCTGCAACGGGTGCCGTTCGAGGTATGGGATGTGGAAGACCCGGATAATCCGCGCCAGCTCAATGTCGCCATCTTCGACCGCGGCGCCGATGGGTCCGACAATCGTAACACTCCGGCCTACCACACGACTTACAATATGGCCGGTCGCGATTATATAACGGTAATAGCGACACCGTACGACTCCACCGTCATCCACCAGCTGACCGATCCGCTTACCACTTGGATCCTCTTCTTCCGCCAGGGGGGATTATCGAATTGGTCGACTGGGGATGTGCTACGCATTGATTACCCCAGTGTACTCGTGGCCGGTCGTGACCGGTTTGTCTTCAGCACTAGCGCCGAGACCTTTACATTGGGGGCGGCTCGCGAAGATGCAAAACGAATCAATGTTTTTCCTAATCCCTACTATGGACTAAATCTGGCCGAGACCAGCACCCATGAAGGTTTCGTCACCTTCAGTAACCTTCCGGAACGGGCAACGGTGCGCTTGTTTGACCTTGCTGGTAATCTGGTGCGTGTCATCGAGAAGAACGACAACCAACAATTTCTACCGTGGGACCTTCTCAACGACAACGAGCTTCCAGTTGCCAGCGGCATGTACATCGCCCACATCGAGCTGCCACAGCTTAATGCGAGCAAGATTCTGAAGCTTGCCATCGTCCAGGAACAGCAGTTCCTGGAGAACTACTAATGGACGATTGCCGGGTCATCGGGCCAGCCCCGATAGCTGTTCTTTCTCGTTACATCGCTGATCGTGCCAAGGTCGGAAAAGTTGCTTGGAGCTTTGTTCGGTGCTCGCTCAGCCGTGGCGGCATCCCCATTCTTTTAGTTCTCCTGTTGCCAGCTCTTGTGGTCGCCAGCGGCCAGAACCGGGCGGGAACAGCCTCCGTTCCAGAACTGCTAATTCCGGTGGGTGCGCGCGACATGGCGATGGGCGGTGCCACCATTGCTACTACTTCGGGCATAGAGGCGTTGCATTGGAATCCAGCTGGCTTCGCTAGTGGAGGAGGGGGTTCCAGCATGATGTTTTCCACTATGTCGTATATCGCCGACATTCGGCTCAACTATGCAGCGGCAGGTCGGAGCTTCGGTCGTTGGGGTCATCTCGCTCTTCACCTCAAGAATCTGGATTTTGGCGAGATCCCCATTACTACCGAGCGCGCCCCGGATGGGACCGGGGGACGTTACTCGCCGACATTTCTGACCCTGGGGACTTCGTATGCGGGTGGCCTCACCGATCGCATCAACGTCGGATTTACCATCCATTACATCGTCAATCGCATAGACAGGGTTGAGGGTACCGCTGTCTCCTTCAGTGCAGGACTGCAATACGCCAATCTTGGCGCTATTCGGGATTTGGACTTGGGAGTGACGGTAAAACATATCGGCACGCGCATGGAGTTTGAAGGGTCGGGCCTGTTGCGCGCCGGTCAATTGGACCATGTTCGTCGACCTGGCTCTCTCTATCAAGTACCCTCCAGCTCTGCCGATTTACCGTCTTTGTTCGAACTGGGAATTGCCTATCGATACGCGGAGGTCAGGGTTGCTTCAGTTTTTCAGCATCACAACTTTGCCTTCGATCAGTGGAAGACGGGCATTGAATACGAAATCAACGAATATTTAGCACTGCGATCTGGTTTTGATTTTGCCGTCGATACCGGAGATGACAAGTATATCTTCGGTACGAGTTTTGGCGCCGGTTTGCGCTTCGAACTGACAGAAATTCGCCGGATACGTGTTGATTATGCCTACACGGCTACCGAATATTTCGACGGTCTCGACACAGTAACCATTCAATTATCATTTTGAGGGCGACATGAGTGATTTGACCACTGCGTTCAGACTTGATAACCGGGTAGCTATGATCACCGGCGGAGGAAGCGGCATCGGTAAGGGCATAGCCGAGTCCATGGCGGCGGTAGGTGCACGGGTTGCTATTGCCGACACAAATATCGACGCAGCTGCGGCGACGGTGAAGGAGTTAGGCCTTCAGGGACGAGAGGCGATTGCGATAGACATGGATGTCACCGACAGCGCTCAGGTGCAGCGGGGCGTGGACGAATTGATCGCTACCTGGGGGCAGATCGATGCCCTAGTCAATTCGGCGGGCATTGCCATTAAGAATACTGCATTGGATTACCTGGAGGATGATTGGGATCGCATTATCGCGGTAAATCTTAAAGGCACTTTCTTGCCGATGCAGATCGTTGCCCGACATATGGTCGAAAGGGGGCGCGGGAAGGTGATCAATCTCGCATCCATCGGATCGTTTGTAGCCTATCCCGGAAGTATGGCCTATCTGGCGAGCAAAGGGGGGGTGGCCCAATTGACCAAGTCTTTTGCCTTGGAGCTTGCCGATCTCAATGTCCAGGTGAACGCCATTGCCCCTACTTTGTGCAACACGCCGATGACGAAGAGTGTACGTTCGGACACCTCCGATTATTTCATCGACCGAACGCCCGTTGGACGCATGGCCGAGCCGGAGGAAGTCGGAGCGGCAGCGGTCTATCTGGCTTCGGATGCATCCAACATGGTTACGGGTCATATTCTGGCCGTGGATGGTGGTTTCCTGATCGCCTGATTGCGCGGCAGATACCATTTCTTTGAAATTTGCGTTGCCGAGTGGGCGTGTTTGTTGCAGCGCCGGCCTTGGTGGCAATTTGTACGAAACAGACAAGCAAGATGGAGGAGACCGTGAAGAGCCAAACTAAAACATTTCCCGCCCTCGATTGGCACGGCGTGTGGCCGGGCTATGTAAGCTATGACGTTGATGGCAACTATTTCCCGCAGGATCTGCCTACAGGATTGAGGCTAGCGGTGCAACCGGCCAAGCAAGAAGAGGCGGTTTTCAGCCGGCAAGAACAGTGGGAGAAGGTTGATACCCATTATCCGACGATCATTCGAGAGGAAGATCGTTATCGCATGTGGTACGTAGCCTTCGCCGATCCAGAGGACCCTTGGGTCAAGCAGGCTAACCTGCCAGGTAAGCTGCCTAGTTTGTGGTGTTACGCTGAAAGTAAGGATGGCTACAATTGGGAACGCCCCAATCTGGGTCTATTCGATTTCGACGGGTCGTCGGAAAACAACATCCTTTTTGCTGCTGCCGACTCCGGATCCCACTACGGATACATGAATCTGATCCGGGACGAGAGCGGTGATCCCGCCGAGCGTTACAAAGCGATCACCATATCCGGAAAGTTTTTTGTGGACGGAAAGCCTGCCAGCCGCCAGGAGGTGGCGAAGCTACGTGCGGCGAGGGAAGCCGCCGGGGACGCAGGAGAGATCGGTGCCAACATCACCTCGCAAATGATGATCCTGGGTGGCGTTTCTCCTGACGGCATCCACTGGACCCACCTGGAGCAGCCGCTTATGGAACCGCCTTGGCTGCTCGATACCCAAAACATCCTCAGCTATGATGAGGCGATCGGCAAATATGTGATATATTTGCGTAGTGGCCACGAACGTCGACGGGCGGTTTCCCGCTACGAAGCGGATGACTTCCGTGGACCTTGGGGCAATCACAACATGGTGCTCACGGCGGAGCCAGAAGACGGGGTCGACTGGGATATCTACGCCCCATGCTATTGCCCCCACCCCCACGGGAAACACCTGATGTTCTTCAGCCCCTACAGACGGGCGAGTGATTTGGTGGATGTCTATTTGGCGATCAGTCACGACGGCAAACTCTGGTTTCGCCCTGAACGTACTCCGATCATCCCCACAAGCGACCGCTATGGATCGCTCTACCCGACACCTGAGCTTGTGGAACTCGACGGTGATCGTTGGGGATTGATGACCATGGGATGTCCGCACCCGCACAACCGGGGCAACTCAACGAATCCCCAGGAGTTCTTCTGGGCAACCTGGAAGCGGGATCGACTAGTCGCCTGGGAAGCTGACGACTATGCCGAATTCGCGCTGTCGGAGCGAGAGTGCGCCGGCGAGCAATTGCGGTTGAATTTCAAAACCCACCAGCCGGGTGCGTTCATACGAGTTGAGATCGTCGACGGTGGTCTGCCGAATCGCAAGTCAGCGGCCGAACCCCCGGCGTTGGAGGGGTTCAGCTTCGATGACTGTGATCCCATGAGCGGTGACGAACTTGACGCCGTCGTCAGCTGGAAGGGCAAGACGAATCTGTCCGCTTTGAAACACAAGAAGATCCACCTGCGCTTTCGCATGGCGCGTACACGCCTGTTCGCAGTTACTTTGTGAGTTGATCTTTTAGCACCGAACGGAGAATACCATGCTGCTTGGAATTGTGACCATGAAAGGAGATCCGTGGGAGGTTGAGGGAAATTTCCAACGGATGGTAAAGATGGTGCGCGAAGCTGCGGAACGGCGAGCGGAGCTGGTGCTGGCTCCAGAGTCGGTGTTGGACGGCTATGTCTTTAATGAAGATCCCACCTCCACCAAAGAAGAAATGCTGAAAATCGCCCAAACGGTACCAGGCGGAGAATACCTGGGCCGCGCTGGTGAGCTTTGCCGTGAGTTGAGGATCTATCTGATTTTTGGCTTTTTGGAACGGGACGGATCCGACTTATACAATGCCTGTGTCCTAATGGGCAAAGAAGGGGAGGTCCTTGCCCATTACCGCAAGATCACGACTGCGGGAGAATACGAGATAACACCGGGTGGGGAGCTGAAGCCGTTCGACACGCCACTGGGACGCATTGGCTTGTTGTTGTGCAGCGATCGGGGTTGGGATAACGTGCGCACGCTTGCGTTGCAAGGAGCCGGCACAATTTTCATTCCAATGGACGGCAGCGGCGGACCCGAAAATACCGAGAAGATGTGCTGGCGTGCTCGCGACAACGGTTGTTGGATCGCCATTGCCAATACCTGGAGTGCTGTCCTCATCAAGCCCACCGGGGAGGTAAATCTGGCGAAGTATGAAACCGAGTGTGTAAGTGTCCAGGTGCTGCCGTTGCCACACGAAAACCAGGTGTCTCACAATAAACGCCGTCCCGATCTCTTAGAGCCGCTCACCAGGACGCCGCCTGATGGTTTTTACGACGAGGATGGGAAGTTGACCGACACGGCACTGGCGCGCCGTGAGGAAGACCGCGAAAATGCCAAAAGGCGTCCGCGCTGAAATTCGCTTTTTGCAATGAGGAGAGAAGATGGCTGACGAATTCTTTGCAGGTGAGGTGCAAGCGGTAGATGTCCACGGGCATTACGGAGACTACGACCACGACAAGATTTCCGAACTCCAGCGCGAGTTTTTTGGTGCAAACGCTGAGGAGGTCCTTAGACGTGCTCGGCATGCGCGCACGCAGTTTACAATCGTGTCGCCGCTGTCCGGGCTGACACCAGTGGGTCGTCTGGATGTCCTTAAGGCGAACGAAGAAGCTTCAAAGATCGTCGACGAGAATGAGGGCTTACTGCAGTACGCGATCATTAATCCGCTGCAGCGAGAATCGTATGATCAGGCGGAAGATATCCTGCAGCGACCAAAATGTGTTGGCATCAAGATCCATCCCGAATCGCACAAATATCCCATTGCCGAGCACGGTGATCCAGTCTTTGAATTTGCGGCCAAACACCGAACGGTCGTTTTGGCTCACAGTGGCGATATCAACAGCGTCCCGGACGATTACGTAATCTTCGCGGATCGCTACCCCGAAGCCAGAATCATCCTCGCCCATCTTGGCAATGGTGGTGCTGCAGCTGGTTCCCCGGAGCTTCAGGTCCGCGCGTTGCAACGTGCCAAAGGGGACAACTTGTTCATCGACACCTCCAGCGCCCGCAGCATTCTCCCGGGTCT
>CAYNZV010000003.1:0-3776 GCA_964401715.1 uncultured Gemmatimonadaceae bacterium
CATCCGAGATTCCACTCGGCCGCAATCCCACTGAGGCGGATGTGGTCAACGCGATCATGTTTTTCCTCTCAGATGCGTCCGATTTTCTCACCGGCGTCGCCTTGGATGTAGAAGGGGGGCTGTTGAGCACTACCGCGGCCGTGCCAGGTACGTGAGAGTAGCCGCACGGGAAGAGAATCTCAGGTAAGAGAAAGGAAGAGGAGATGGGTGACATAAAACTGGCTGGAGCAGCTTGGTCGTTTGTGGGCACCAATCTAGTGGAGTCAGCGAACGTTTGGCGAGCGCTCGGGATAGAGGCGATGGACTTGCTGGCGATAGCCGGCTCCCAGATCGATCCGGGAGATGTAGAAAATGATCCAGAAGGCCAGGCGTGTCGGTTCAAGGAGACCGGCATCGAGCTGAGCAACCTGCTTTACATTTTTGGTGCGGATTTCGCAGACCGCGCCATCAATTCCAAGGACGCGGCGGTGCGTAACCGCAACATGGAGACTCTCAAGAAGGTTTTGCACTGCTGCAACAGCGCCGGCATCAAGTCGCTGCTCCTCCTGCCGGGTGTTGATCAGCAAGGTATGAGCCACGAGGATTCAAAGTCCCTGTCGGCACAGGTGCTGAACGAAATGACCTCGGTAGCGGCTGCCGCGGGCATCCCGCTCACCTTCGAGCCCCACGTGGAAGGGTTGTTGGAGGATCCTAGGGAAGTGCTCGATTTCATGCAGAACAACCCCGACCTTCGCATCGCCCTCGATTACGCTCACTTCTCATGTCAGGGATACAAACTGGAAGATGTGAACCTGCTGGCGCCGTACGCGGGTCATTTCCATTTGCGCCAAGGCAACAGCACCCAGATCCAAGCTCGCTGGGATGACGGAGAAATCGATTTTCCTGCTGCCGTTGGACTGTTACAAGAGGCTGGTTACAAGGGGTATCTAACGCTTGAATACGAGCATGAACCGCACTGGAGAGATATGGACAAGTGCGACGTCATAACCGAATCGATCAAGATGCGGGATGCCATCGCCCCGCTGTTATGACTTCTCTGAGCTTTAACGAGAGTCTGTCGGTCCCCGCTCACAGAAGGATTCCGAACGTGAAGTGGCTTCTCCTTACGATAATCCGCTAGCTGGTCAGCTAAGCGATAACGGGTATTTGCCGTACTTGTAGGTTGCTTCCAACATGGCGGCGTAGTTCTCGATCGGCACGTACTCCGGGATCGAGTTTCCAGACGAAACACAATACCCGCCGCCCGGACCGAGGTCACGGATCCGCTCGCGTACTTCGGCATCTACCTCTTCGGGTGTTCCTTTGGTAAGGGTGTATTGAAGATCGATGTTGCCCAGCAATGCGATGCGGTCGCCGTAATTCGCCTTCACCTCATTGATGTCGTGCGCTTGCTTCTCAACTGGATGCCATCCGTCGATACCGGTGGCCAGCAATTCTTCGATGACCATGTCGATTTTGCCGTCGGTGTGATAGACCATCGGCTTGTCTGCGGCTTTAGCCATGTCGGCCATCTTCTTGTAAGCCGGGAACACGTATTTGCGATAGTGAGCTGGGTCCACTAGTGGTCCATTCTTGCCCGAAAGGTCGTCGGCGTGGAAGCTCATGCCCACCGACGGATGCTCCATGGCGACCTCCATGGCGCGCAGCTGAAGAGGTACGATCTTCTCATACATCATCTCTATGAGCTCAGGGTCATCGATGCAGGCAAGCATGAACGTCTCTAATCCCATCATGAACCAGACGCCGGTGAAGATCTTACCGATGATAACGCTGATCTTCATGCCGTCTGGAAGCAGAGGCGCCACCTCGTCCAGCACTGAAAAGTCGAGATTGTCGGGATCGGGCCAATCGAACGCGGCAAACTCGTCCTTGTTAGTGACCACCCCTTTGTGCATTTCCGCCCAATAGCGCTCGGTGTAAGCTTCTAGCTCTGCTTTGTAGACGCGGGTTTTGGTGTGGGTGACTTCTACCTGTTCGGTGCGTTCAGTCTCGCGGCGTTTGTGATGCACGCTTATGACGGTAAGTGCTACCGGATAGGCGTCGTATCCGGCTTGCTGGAAAAACTGCATTTCCTCCGCATGACCACTCAGCGGACGTCCCATGAACTGTTCTTTGATTTCGGGCTCGATGCTCATTTCGAAGGCAGGTACGCAATCGGCCTCTTTCAATGCCAGCGTCGTCTTCAGGCGCTCGAAGTCGTTTTTCCTGTCGCCTTTAGCTTCCAGTACTCGTTTCACCGATTCGTGTAATGCCATCTTCTTGGTGCCTCCGAGGTTTGCTGAGAATCGGCCTACAGACAGATCCAGATCGGCCCGTTTTGGAAATCGCTAAGATAGATAAAAGCCGAACAGTTGCCACTAGCAGTGACACCTCGGCGCCGATTCTCTTGGCGCGGTTGGTCCTTTCCTCGGAACGCCAACTGGCTGACGCTGTGCCGTCAGCGACGCAAGGTGCTCATAACCGTCTGAAGTAACGGGGGCTCACGGTCGATCGCTAGGATTTGGCCGGCGAGATCGTGTGCTGGTGTCTTGTCGAGCAGTGGTTCCGCCAGCAGAACAAACTTGTCAACCAGGCCTTCGCGTGGAACCGGATTCTGAGGCTCGCCGGTGGCGTGGTCGATCTCGGTGGCGACGACGCGACCGTCAGTCAGCCTGATCTCGGCTTCGGTCCGCCATTGCAGTGGATAAAGACGGTCGATGTCGGGATTGAAGTAATGTTCCGTTTTGGCGGTGAGGTCACGTACCACTGGATCCTGAATGCTTTCCGGGGTGAATTGATTGACGTCGGCTACACCCCTGGCGAGTGCGACGGCGGCGGCGAAGTGCGCGGAGAATTGGGCATCGACCACATTCTCCGGGTTTTGTTTCTGCACGATCGGTTCGGCGACGATGTCCCGTCCCGCGGACAACACGGAGAAACGAATCTTCTCGACTTGATTCGGCTTTATGCCATGCTTCTTCCGTAACGCAAACATACAATCGATGATGCCGTGATTGTAGCGGCAGCAGCCGTACGGTTTGATAGAAACGGCTTCTATCTGATAGAGCTCGCCGAGATCATCCAGTAGACGGGCTGTCTTGGGTTCATCAGTAAACGCCGAGAGAAATCCGTGAGGGCCCTCGAGAATGGTGGCGGGACCATTGAAGCCAGCGGCAGCCATGCCTGCGGCGACGACTCCAGCATGTGCCGCCCATCCGGCGTTGATTCTCTTCGTCCAGGCTCCGTCGGTAAGGTATTCCATGGAGCCTGCCGCCATGGACCCACAGATACCCAACGCGTCGGTAAGCTGCGCGGCGCTCAACCCCATCAAATGAGCAGCTGCGGTGGCGGCGCCAAAAATGCCGGCAATGCTAGTGGGATGGAAACCACGCTCGTAGGCGGAGGAGGGGTTGAGGGCGTTGCCAACACGCAGAATGATCTCGTAGCCAGCGACGATCGCTGTTACCAGCGCTGCTCCGTCGGCCCCACGTTCCTCTGCGACGGCTACAGCCGCCGGGATGGCACACACCGCCGGATGCAGCGACGACTCGCTGGTAACATCATCCATCTCGATGGCGTGGGCGGCCGTGCCGTTGACTAACGCCGCCCAAGGTGAGCTGGTCCGGAACCCCTCGCCGATTACCGTCGAGGGGCCGTCTGCTTGCAATCCGCGGACGTAATCAACCGCCGGCTTGCTGGATTCCTCGAGGGTGCCGCGAAAGGTGACTCCTAGAGAGTCGAGTAGGAAATCTTTGGTACGTTCTCGCGTGGGCAACGGGATGTCGTTCCAGCGGATC
>CAYNZV010000003.1:3876-25637 GCA_964401715.1 uncultured Gemmatimonadaceae bacterium
CCGACAATGAAGAAGGTCCTGCCCAACGCCGGATCGATTCCCATGTCACAGAGCAGGGCGGCGATGACACCATCGACGTTCATGGGCAGCCGGCGTCCGAGTGTCCGTTCCAGGCTTTCTTCCAACTCTCGTGCCAGAGCAGCATGAGCATCGGCTATATTCCACTGTGCAGCCAACTCCAAAAGGTTCAAGACCCGAGGGTCTTGCTGTCGATGCACCGGGTGTCCGAAACCGGGCATTCGGTTTCCGCTTTCGTGCATTTGCTGTACGATGGATTCAGCGCCAGTTCCAGCAGCTACCCCTTCCCTGAGCGTGATCGCGCAGGCTTCCATGGCGCCGCCGTGAACCTCGCCGATGGCACTGACGCCAGCCGCCACAGCGGTTTGCAAGGGGACGCCACACGAAGCCACGAAGCGGGCCGCGTCGACGCTGGGTGAAGCGAGGCTGTGCTCGCAACAGGAAACCAATATGGCTTCGACCATCTTGCCCTCGTTGCCAGCTGGCAGCTCTCCCCTCAGCAGCAGGTAGACCACGTCACCGAAGGAACAGCGCTGCATCAACTGCTCGATTGGATAGCCGCGAACCAGAATCTCGCCAGCGCGCACACGCGATATGGAGGTCTTCCAGAAATCGGTCATCTCAAAGTCCTGTGGTTATCTCCTCGAATTCATCAGCCACAAACACGCCCGCCGCACGCAGCGCAGCTTTTTTGCCAGCTACCGAGCCACGTTCCCCTTCAACGATCACGGCGGCATGTCCGAAACGAACTCCCTGAAGATCGTCGACGAAGGTCCCCGAAAGAAAGGCATTGACACGCAGCCGGCTTCCCTTCTGGATGAGTCGTGCCGCCAAATCCTCCTCTGCCGTCCCTCCAGGTTCTCCGTAGATCACCACCGATTTGGTCTGATCGTCCGTTTCCAGCAACTCGATGAGATCTAGAAAGCTGGCCCCAACGATGGCGTCGCCACCGATGCCAACCGCTATGCTTTGACCGATGCCGCGACTAGTTAGAAAACTGGCGATCTCAGTGGTCATGCCACCGCTGCGAGAAAGCACGGCTGCTTCTCCGGGACAATAGGATCGTTGAACATTGTCGAGCCGACCACCCACCGTGCCGAGCTTGGCGACTCCCGGGCGGATGAGACCCAATGAGTTGGGACCGATTACGGTGCAGCCTCTCTTTGCGGCCATTTGGACGAGTTTGCAGGTGTCCAGCCTGGGCACCCTTTCGGACATCACCAGGCACAAGTCCAACGGAAAATAGAGAGCTTCCATGGCAGCGTCCAAAACGGCAGGTGCAGGCACCGAAATCACGGTGATGGTCGGGTTATGATGCTCCATCAACTCGGCAACGGTATCGTACACTGGCACCCCGTGTACCGTCTGGCCGCCCTTGCCCGGCGTCACCCCGCCGCCGATGCGGCTGCCATACGCCAGCATATCCTCCACCATGCTGCTGGCTTCGCGACCGGTAATACCTTGTACCATGATCTCCGCCTTCGGGTCAAGCAGCATCGGCTAAGACCTTTCGACGGCTAGCAAGGCAGCTCTGTCCAGCGAAACTTCCCTTCCCAACGCTTGAACCCCAGCGGCAGCCATGATCGCCTGCGCTTCCGGTTCCCACGAACCGGGGACTCGAAACACGGAGATGACCGTTTCCGGTTCCAGTCCGGCCGCGCGCACGCCAGCGACAACACCCGCGGCAATCACGTCGGCGCGGGTGTTGTTCACCACGTTCATTATGACCGCCAGTTTGTTCACCCCTTTCTTGGTGAACAGCAAAGTCGTGAGGGCTGCGATCTTCTCCGTCGTCGGGTTGCCGCCGATCTCGCAGTAGTTCGCCGGACGCCCACCGTGATGCAACACCGCGTCGAACACTGTCAAGCTGGCTCCGCCTCCGCCAATCAACAAGCCGAGATCACCATCGAACTCCACCAAACGTCCGGCTACGCCACGATGGTCGGTGGCGTCGATGCGCTCGGCTTCGACCTCCAGCGGTGTTGGGGGACGGTGGTTGGCTCCAGTGCCAGCATGGCCAAACTGAGCGATTGCTTTCGCCTGTCGATGCCCGGCGTCGTCGTCGATCTCCAGCCTAGCATCGAGACCCAACAGCTGACCGTCTGTGCAAATCCCCAGCGGATTGATTTCCGCCGTCACCGCGTCCAGATCCAAAAAAGCGCGGCAGAGACACGAAATAGTGGTGCCCAGTTCGATCAATGACCGTCCTGTCAGCCCGATGTTGCGTGCCATCTGACGGCCTTGAAATGGAGCTAGTCCATCCCAGGGATCCAAGTGTTTGACGGCGGTAGTATCGGCTCCGCGTTCGACGTCGACACCGCCAGTTGATTGTAGCAAAGCAACAGGGAGCTTGACGCCCAGATCCCAGGTGGCACCGACGTAGATTTCCCGTTTAACTGGAACAAACGGCTCTACCGATATCTGGTGCACCGGTTGGCCGCCAAGTTTCATGTTCAATAGGTCATTTGCCGCCGTCTCCGCCGAAGTTGCCGCTGCCACGATCCTTACCGCTCCTGCTTTCCCCCTTCCTCCCATCGGCACCTGTGCCTTGAGTACCGCTTTTGTGTTCAATCGCTGCACTTCATCCACCGCCTCCGATGTCGATGTTACAACGACAGGATGATTGAAAGCCAATCCGAACTGTCCCAAAATGCTCTTGCTCTGGTGTTCGAGGAATTTCAAACTTGATTTCCGTCTGTGAGGAACGTCTCTCAGTATAGGGGAGAAGCTTAATTACTCCACTTTCGGTTGACAAGCATTCCAGTAAATGGCCCAACCCACCGCAGACTGGGAGCTCTTGTTGAGCATTCGGGAAGCGGTTATGGTTGATTACAGCACAGTATGGCCGGGCTTTGTTTGCGAGCAAAAGGAGATGACCAATGAGTTTAACATTGCATGCTGGTGTGAAACGAATAGACATAACGCCCCCGATCGGATTTCGCATGCAAGGGATCATGAGCCGCATCGAGGGTGCCGCGGGTGTGGAATCGAATCTGCTGGCGACGGTATTGGTGCTTAAAGTTGAGACAACCAAAGTGGTTTTGGTCGACTGTGATTTGATCGGATTCGACATGGAGTTGGTGGCAGAGATCCGCCACGAAATTGGAACCTGCATTGGCACGCCGGCAACCCACGTAGCGGTAGGTTGCACCCACACCCACAGCGGTCCCTGCACCTCGCGTGGAAATCTGGGAGGGGTTCACGACGTTGGGGGGGATAAAGGTGAATGCGCCGCACTGGATTTCTACATTGCAAACTTGAAGGAGCAACTTGCGGCGGTGACAGCAGAGGCTGACGCCAGTGCACAACCGGCGCGCCTCGGTACTGGCTGCAGCTCTGCAGAGGTAGCCATTAATCGCGAGGAGTTCAATGAAGATGGCCGCGTCCTAGTGGGGCGCAATCCAGCAGGCATCACAGACCACAACGTCGAGGTGCTGCGAGTAGACGATCTGGGGGGCAATCCGATCGCGGTGGTGACCGGTTACGCGGCGCATCCGGTGGTGATGGGCCAGCGGTGGAACTTAATCAGTCAGGATTTCCCTGGTGTGACCCGGAAAGTAGTCGAAGCGGCTACGGGAGCAACTTGCCTCTATTTCACCGGCGCAGCGGGCAACCAAGCCGCCCTTTCGTTCTTGCAGCATGACAGTTCGGAGATGGAGCGCATGGGTGGACAGGTGGGGGCCGCGGCGGCCAAGGCGTTTTTCGAGATTGACACGCGCCCCCATATGGTCAAGCGCGAAGTCGGCGCTTCGTTGTCAGCGTTGGCGCTGTATCAGAAGGAGTTTCACGACGCCCCGACTTACCAGATTTTTCAGGTGGCGCACCGGACTGTCGAAGTGCCTTTGCAGCCATTGCCGGCGTTGGCAGAAGCACAGTTGCAGTTTGAGGATGCGAGTAAGGCTTTGCAGGAGCTGGAAACTTCTGGAGCGCCGGCGACTCAAACCTATCCCGCGCGCATGACAGAAAACTGGACCCGGACGATTATGAAGAAATTGGAGGCGGGCATCGTCAACGAGCATCTGAGTTTCGAAATCGTTGGTTATCGCATAGACGACTTTGTTTTTGCAGCTATGCCGGGAGAGCCGTTTGCCGAGATTGGCCTTGGCGTGAAGGCGTTGTCCGCGGATATCGTCACCTTGTTCGCGGGCTACTGCAACGGTGTGCTCGCCTATTGGCCGTCCGCCCAAACCGTCAAACAGGGTGGAATGGCGGTTAGTGCGGCGGTGAAAACCTATCACATCTCGGCGCCGCCGACTGCGGATACCGTTGATATCATCGTCGGCGAATTCGCCAAACTCTACAAGGATTTGGGAGTGGGGTAACCCGTTGTGCTGTTCGCAAAGAATTGGAAGATTAGGTGTGGCGCCAATCAAAAACCGTACATCTCTACCGACCCACAGTGGCTCAATGTGAAAGGTACCGCTCTGCCTCGATAGCTGCCATGCAACCGGTGCCCGCCGCTGTTACCGCCTGCCGGTAGACGTGGTCTTGGGCGTCGCCACAGGCAAAGACGCCATCGACATTTGTTGCGGTCCTATCCGCCTTGGTGATTATGTATCCCTGCTCATCCATATCCAACACCCCTGCGAACAGCTGGGTATTGGGGACGTGCCCTATTGCCATGAAAACACCTTCGCAGGGATGTTCCCAAGTCTCGTTGGTCTCGGTATTGCGCAATTGCACACCCGACACGTTGAGTTCGCCGTTGGGTGACAAGATCTCTTCTATGACTACGTTAGTGACCATGTCGATCTTGTCGTTGTCCTGAGCGCGCTTGAGCATGATTTTGGATGCGCGGAACTCGTCGCGCCGATGAATGATGCTGACCTTGGTGGCGAATTTGGTGAGAAAAGTGGCTTCTTCCATGGCTGAGTCCCCGCCTCCTACCACGACGATCTCCTTATCGCGGAAAAAGAACCCGTCACAGGTAGCGCAGGCGGATACGCCGTGACCCATCAATCTGGTTTCTGAGTCGAGCCCAAGCAGACGCGCTGAGGCCCCGGTGGCGACAATGACCACATCGGCGGTAAATCGGATTCCCCCCGCCGTCACCGCGAAAGACGACCGGGAAAGATCGACGGCACTCACTGTCTGGTAATGGGACTCGGCTCCAAATCTGACGGCTTGCTCGCGCATTTTGTCCATCAGCTCCGGTCCCATGATTCCCTCCGGGAACCCGGGATAGTTTTCCACATCGGTAGTTATGGTCAGCTGTCCTCCGGGTTGGGTGCCTTCCAGTACTAATGGCGTCAAATTCGCACGTGCCGTGTAAAGGGCGGCCGTCAGTCCGGCGGGGCCTGAGCCAATGATGATCACCTTATAGTGAGTCGATTCTGCCATTTTGTTCCTGTTGTTAACAAGTTGGGATGCAGGGCCGGACAAAAGATTCAGATCACGCGCTGGAGTAGCTCTTTGCCCGCCAAGCCCGCTTTAAGATTGTCGACGGTCAGTTTGCCCATCGCCAATCGCGTTGTCCCTGCCGCGCTGCCCAGATGGGGTGTGATCACTAGATTGTCCATCTTCAGAAGTGGATGATCGCGTGGAAGCGGCTCAGGCTCGGTGACGTCCAACGCCGCGGCCGCGATCTGTCCACTTTGCAGTGCCTCCAGCAACGCTTCTTTGTCTACCACTCCTCCGCGCGCAACATTGACCAAGATAGCGGTGGTCTTCATCTGCGCCAGCTCTGTCGGTCCGATCATATTCCGGGTCTCTTCGGTGAGCGGTACCGTCATGATTACGAAGTCCGATTGCGACATAAGATCCGGCAATGTTGCGTAATGCACGCCCAGCTCCGATTCTGCGTCGGAGCGTCGGTTGCGGTTGTGATAGAGGACCGTCATGTCGAAACCCAACGCTCGTCGCGCCACCTCGAATCCGATGTTTCCCAGCCCGATGATTCCCAATGTCGATCCGTGAACCTCGTGGCCGATCAAGATTCGCGGGTCGAGGCGCAGATAGTCTGGTCCCCGCGCGTAGCTATCCCCGATTACAAGATTGCGGGCTGCTGCCAGCATCAAAGCGAACGCCATATCGGCGGCGGCACCGTTCATGAGATTTGGCGTATAACCAACGGGGATTCCCCGCTCCTTGGCAGCCAATAGGTCAATGTGGTCTACCCCCACGCCGAAGTTGCTGATAATTTGCAGCCGAGTCATCTCGGCCATGAAGTCGCCACCGATTGGCGGATGCCCGTAGGTTATCAAAGCGTCGTAGGTGGTCAGATTAGCGTTTTGCTGGGGCAGCCATACGTCGACAGTGCAGAACCCATCCAGTCGTTGTAGGATATCTTCGGGCAAAGATTCGTCAGCAAGAACGCGGTATTTCACTAGATCGCAGCCCTCACAATCGGGTTATAGTAGCGTTAAAGGCATTCAGTGTAGACGAACATGCATAAAAAAGCACCCGAGGGCCGGGTCTTCAAGGGCGTAGATCGATTTCGTCAGATTTACGCAAAGATATCGAGCACGATGTGCCCGGTCTGCAACGTGCGTCCAAAGGCGAGCAACTCGACGACACACCTCCGCGGTTTGGTTGATCCCGCTCAGCATAGCAACTGTCGACAGACCAGATTGGCTAGCCCCTCCCACCAGTGCTGCAGACACATGCTCCTCCAAATCCAGGACTTTCATCTGCCAATGATCAGCTGGTGCTGAGCCCTCTTCTAATCGGATTGGGTCATTATCCCCGGGTAACAACGAGACGGAGACCTTGCTGAACTCCCGGAAAATGTTCCTGCCGCTGGCTTTGATGTAAGCCTGCTTACGCGTCCATCCGCGCACAAAGGCGTCGGGACGTTCCGCTATCCCTAGGCTACCCAGCTGAGCTTGTTCGGTGGCGGTGAAGAATCGATATACGATCTCGTCGCCACGGGTGCCGCTTGCGTGGACCTCCTCATACACCCAACGCGCGGTGACGCGAGAGTCCCTTCAGCGCAAGGTCGCCCGCGTGCGAAATATTGAAATAGAGCTTGCCTTCGGCCAGTCGTGGTTTTCCTTGCGAACCGTACTCAAAACGCAGATATGCCGGGTCCGACCCGAGGTAGTTCCCCAAGAAATAGCACAGCAGCTCGCGTCCAGCCACGTGGGTCTTAGCGTCGATCGGCCGCCGGTAACGATTTGTCTTGGCCATTTCTTCCTTGATGAGTGGGGCCGCCAATACCTTGATCTGTTCTATAGTGTCGAGCAGCCGGCATTCCCAAACATGCACGTCGGCGTCATCTATGAAGAAAGGCTTTCGGAGAGGAAAACGATATGGGTAGTAAATGGTCCATTGCCGTTAGCTTTGTCGGTGTGCCGAACGTTTGCGTGGATTGACAGACACGACACTGTGCATTACGATCAATCCCCCGAAACTATCAGTTTTTTCAAGGAGTGCTGCTAGAAATGGTGACAAAGTACGGTGACTACCCCGACTTCACCAATGATGGGGAATACAATGTGATAGGGACCCGACCCGTGCGCCATGATGGTGTCGATAAAGTCACCGGTCGGGCGATCTACGGGGCCGACGTGCGCCTTCCAGGTCTGCTGCATGGCAAAGTACTGCGTAGTCCCCATGCTCATGCGCGTATCGTCTCTATCGACACTTCCAAGGCATTGAGTTGGCCTGGTGTGCGTGCTGTGGCTACCGCCGACGATCTAGTCGCCACTGTCGACAAGGTCTCCAGTATCGGCGAAACACAGGTGAACATACGCGAATTGGCACAGAACTCGTTGGCCTTCGATAAAGTTCTATACAAAGGCCAAGCGGTGGCCGCAGTCGCGGCCATCAGCGCGCATGTTGCAGAAGAGGCATTGGAGCTGATCGAGGTGGAATACGAACTACTGCCTGCGGTGACCGATCTGCGGGCAGCGATGGAAGACGGAGCTCCTCTGTTGGACGAGACCCGAACCACCCAATCCCTCGGCGAAGACACCGGAAAGAGGAGCAACACCGCCAGCCACATTCAATTCAAGATGGGGGATGTGGACAAAGGTTTTGCCGAGGCTGACGTCATCGTCGAACGGGAGTTCACAACGGCGATGGTGCATCAGGGTTACATCGAACCGCACAATACCACGGTTTTCTGGAAACGGGACGGCACCATAACGGTGTGGGTCAGCACTCAGGGACCATTTCAAATCCGTGCCCAACTAGCGGATGTGCTGCAGGTGCCCATTTCCAAAATCAAAGTGATTCCGTGCGAGATCGGTGGTGGTTTCGGGGGCAAGTTTCCGATCTACATGGAGCCGTCCGCCGCAGTAATGTCGCACAAAACCGGGCACCCGGTGAAGATGACCATGAATCGGACGGAAGTCTTCGAAGGCAGCGGTCCGGCGCCGGGCACGTCGACACACATAAAGATGGGGGCCAATCGAGACGGCACCCTTGTTGCGGCTCATGTGGACATGGCTTACGACGCCGGCGCGTTTCCGGGATCGTCCGTGGGTGCCGGCGGCATGTGTATGTTTGCGCCCTACTATATCGAACATGTGACTATCGATGGCTACGACGTGGTTACCAACAAACCCAAAACGACTGCTTACCGAGCGCCTGGTGCTCCACAGGCTGCATTCGCCGCCGAAAGCGTGATCGACGAGCTTGCCACCGAATTGGAGATGGACCCGTTCGAGCTGCGTCGCCGAAACGCTGCCCGCGAAGGCACCCGCCGTGCCGATGGTGCCGTTTACTCGAGGATCGGGTGTGAAGAGACTCTGCAAGCAGCGATAGATAGTGACCAGTATCGCAGCGAGTCGCCCCAGGGGCCGTTCCGTGGGCGCGGAGTCGCTTCCGGGTTCTGGTTCAACGGCGGTGGCCAATCGGCGGCGACCATCAGCGTTAACACCGACGGAACCGTGAACCTGCTAGAAGGGTCTGTTGACATCGGCGGTAGCCGTGCGTCCATGGCTATGATTGTGGCCGAAACGCTGGGACTGAAGGCCAACCAGGTTAATCCGATCGTGGCCGATACCGATTCTATCGGGTATCACGACGGCACGGGGGGAAGTCGGGTAACCTATGCCACCGGACAAGCCTGTTTTTTGGCGGCTGAGGATGTCAAAAACCAGATGTGCGGTCGTGCTGCTCGGCAACTGGAGCTGGATGAAGGAACGGTGGAGTTCGCCGAGAGCGTTTTCCGCAGTAAGAGCGACGCTAGCAAAAAGCTGACGTTTGCCGAGGTGGCCGCCGAACAGGGAAGTACCGATGGACCGATAGAAGGATGCGGTGCCGTGAACGGCAGCGCCGCGGGTAATGCGTTCGCCGAGCACATCGTGGATGTAGAAGTCGATCCGGAGACCGGCAAGGTGAAGATTCTGCGTTACACTGCAGTTCAGGATGTGGGCAAAGCGATTCACCCAAGCTATGTTGAAGGACAGATACAAGGGGGTGCTGTACAGGGGATTGGTTGGGCCCTTACTGAGGGGTACTGCTATGACGATGAAGGACGCATGGCGAATCCCACCTTTCTCGACTACCGAATGCCGACATCTTTGGATCTGCCATTAGTAGAAACCGTATTGGTCGAAGTGCCCAATCCGGGAAGCCCGCATGGTATTCGCGGGGTTGGCGAGGTCCCCATCGTGCCACCCATGGCAGCGATCGCTAACGCCATTTACGCCGCAACCGGCTGCCGTATGACCGAACTGCCAATCACTCCGGACAAGTTGATAACGGCCCTGCAGGAACGCGCCGACGTTCGCGAAGCAGCGGGATAATTTGTTGGACGGGGTATCTTGAAACGCTCGGATGTTTCTGTTTCTGCGTAGTTACCTTGTTGCACAAACAGCATGAGCCAAATCGATCCGCAACGATTCGTCGAAACCATGACTCCGGTCGTGCGCCAATGTGCCCAGGCTTCGTCGATCTTCTACGGTCGGGTCGCCAATTTGGGCAAGACGGCTGACACCTCGCTAATTGGGCAATTGGCCCAAGACGCTTCCTCCGCGTTCACTGCGATCGACAGCGCTATTCAGGATATCATTCTCAGTGTTGCGCTACCGTATTACAGCGGCGTTACATGTATCGCCGAGGAGAATACGCCGTTTAAACGACGATTTAGCAATCGCGACTCCGATTACGCGATCATTCTTGATCCCATCGACGGCACTTTGCACTTCCAGAAGGGGGATGGTCCGTACCATGTGTCGCTCGGTTTAGCATATCGCGGAGTTATGATCGCGGCGATCGTCGCTCGCCCAACGGAGGACAAAGTGTTCACAGCTATACGCGGCAACGGCGCATACGTACAACGCGGCTCAAGTTGTCCGCGACGGCTGCGGCTGCCGCCAACTGCTGCCACCAACCGTGCGTTTATTTCTTCGAAAGCGCGTCCCTTCCAAAAGCTCTGTAAGCAGCGTCTTGTCCCGCGGGAACGACCCATCGGTGCCGCTCTGGTGCTGACGCAGCTGGCGGAGGGGGAGATATGCGCTTATCTGACCCGACAGGTAGAGGTGCACGATGTCGGTCCGCCATCCCTTATCGCCGAAGAGGCAGGAGCGACCTGTTTTCTGCGGCGCGGCGTTCCCCGTTACCGCACCCGACGCAAGTTTGCTTTTTATATGGCGGCAGCGGACGCCGACCTCAAGGCCTTCCTGTTGGGGCTCACCAAGATGCCGAACGGATCCGCGCAAATGTAGATGTCGCATAGGGTTACAGAGGTTTGGTGTTTTCTTGACACTCGTTCTTAATTTCGGTATCTTGAGCGCCAAGAGTGACCTGAATTCATGAAGGAATGCCCCTCTGGAAGTTTTCCACTACTTCCGTATGTGGAACTTCGACAAATATCCGCGTGGCATTCTGGTGAGTTGGTCGCTCTTTTTTGTTATCCCCCGTTTATCCTGTCCATGCCAGTCTTCGCCCTATTCCTTACCATCTCATGCCTAGTGAGTTCGGCCTCGGCGCAGTCATTGTCGGCTGAACCAGAGCGACTAGATCTCGGCTCGACCAAAAAATCGGTGTCTGCTTCTACCGAACTGACCCTCGGCAATCTGACTGAGGCCGAATTGGAGATCGAGTTGAGCGTTACAGAAGAGACCTTTGCCACTGATACCGACTCGTTCTCCCTCGCAGTGGGCGAGGCTCGCGTCGTGCCCATATCGTTTCAAGCTACCGCCGCTGGCATGTACGAAGGTGCATTGCGCATCGTGGTGAAGAAGCTATTCACGTCGGAGGAATACACCGTACTGTTAAGGGCACAGGTTGTGGAACCGAATCTGTCCTTTTTACCAGCTCCTGAAAAGACCATTGAATTCGGGGCCGTACGTGTCGGTCAACAGGTTCGGCGCACAGTGCTGGTAGAAAATCCGTCGGCTGTTTCGGTGACTATAGACAGCTTCTATCTCGGGGCGGGAGCAGGCGCCTTCAGACTCGGCGAGCTACTGGATCCGGAGCTAAAACCGGGAGGATTGCTCGATCTGATTGTGGAGTTCGAACCGAAAAAAGGTGGGGTTGTGGCTACCACGTTGGTGTTAGTGGCCACCGACAACGCAACGCCTCGTTTGGAGTTTGGGCTCCGAGCCGAAGGACAAGCCCCGGTCGCTCGCTATTCGCCTTTGCCGGAAGTCGGCCTCGAGTTCGGCACGGCAATCGTAGGTAGTCGACAGCTGCGTCGGGCGACGATTCTCAACAGCGGCTCGGCGGAACTGGTGGTTTCCACAGCTGCGGTAAGCGGCGGCGGTTTCACTGCCATGTGGAATCAGGATTCTCTGGGGTCGCTCCTGCCTGGTGAACGACTGACCCTCGACGTTGCGTTCGAACCGCTGATTACGGGGACTTTCACCGGCAAACTTGCCTTGACCACGAACGATCCGCTCGCGTCTGTGATGGAGATTCCGATTAAAGGAGTAGCCCGCACCAGTCCCGCGGCAATCGAGATATTGAATAACCGCCGCATAGACTTTGGCAGCGCCGGTCTCGGAAAACAACAAAAAGAGAATTTGCTGTTGTGGAATCAGGGAGGAGCGCCGTTTACGGTGAAGACGCATTTGGAGGGTCGAGCAGCCGCGGAGTTTACCATCGAATCACCCTCAGTGCTTTTGCAGCCCGGTGCAAGTGCCGCCATCGAGATTATTTTCACTCCGCGTGAGTTGGGCTCACGCTCCGCCGAGATGGTGGTGAAAACCGCGTCAGGCGATCACCGGCTTGCACTTCAAGGCGAGGGGAGATTCTTGAAGCTCACTCCGTCCACTGTCGACTTCGGCCGCATCGCCGTCGGCGAAACAAACAGCCAGGTAGTAGAGATCCTGAATATTGGAAACGTCGACTTCACCGTCGACCAGGTAGAATCTACTGGCGACGCGTTCGCAGTGTACACCCAAGTTAACGAAAGCAACAAATTCATTCTGCCGGCCAACGGGTTGCGATCGTTGCCGCTAAACATTGCTTTTAGTCCTCCTCGAAGGGGGGCCGTTACCGAAACCCTGCGTTTGCAAGGCTTCTGGGAAGATGGCACCGAGACCCTCGACGTGCTGCTGAACGGCACCGGTGTAGCCGCCGAAATCGAACTCCACCCCTCTGGCCCCTTGGAATTTGGTTACGTCGAGCTCGGCAAAAGCGAAACGCGTACAATCGTCGCCACCAACAGTGGTGATTCCGAGTCTTGGATAGAAGCTCGATCTTTGACCCCCGAAGTTCGCGCCGAACCAAACACCTTTACCCTGCGTCCAGGGGAGTCCACGAAACTGGCGGTCCTGTTCACCCCCCAAGTGTTAGGAAATCGCTTGGGAAAAATTTTGCTCATCAGCAATGATCTCAAAGAGAAAGCGCGTCCAATCTCGATCCGCGGTAAAGGTGCCTTGGGAAGCATCGATCTGGCTGAGGTCACTACGGTCAGCGCTATTCGTAAATCGACCTTGGATATGCTCGATTTGGAATGGAACAACACCCCATTGATCGTACGCGACGCCAGCAAAATCGAGGTGGGTTTTGTGGTCGACGATTCGTTGCGACGAACTATGGTGGGACGGAAGATCAATGTGGAGTGGGTCAAACTAGATGAAAACTATGATCCGAAGGGAAGCGCTAAGCGAGCGGAGCTGCAGATTTACGAGGCGAGCGCGGGAACGGTGGTGGCCGAAGGATTCAATCTGCGGTTGGAGGAAAATGGCACTAAGCGAGCTCGCGTTCGAATCAGTACCAGCAGTTATCCCGGTGCCCCTCAACAATTCGTTTCCCAGGTCCTGGAGGTGGGTGGTTGGAGGTGGGAGTTCGAAGCGAAGCCGTTAGTCTCTTTTTTGACAGTGCGCCCGGGAAAGGACTACAAGGACAAGAAGGGAAACAAGGTCAATGGTGAAACGGAACGACTCATCGGACTACCGGGACTTGCGTTTGCTGGTTGGCACAACCCAGAAAACCCCTCGGTATCCGGCGTCCATTTGACCGCGATCGGAAATGTACTTGAAGCCTTATCTACCAACAACTCGATCGCCGTGTCACTGGGATTGGCCTTGTCGCTCTACAAGGATCGTTTTCTCTTTGGATTCGGCTGGGATGTCTACGATAGCCGACCGCGTGACAAACGCAAAGGCACGCAGGATTACATCATGACCTTCAAGTACTCTGCGCTCTTTTGAAATTCTCATAGACGGAGGTGGCCGCGCATAAATCGAGTGCCGCCATGCCCGTGAGGTAGAGTACTTGCGGTCGTTCTGCTTGCAGTCGTCCGCTGGCAGCGTCGCCAATGTCTAGCACCACCTCGCCGGCGCGCGCAAATCGTATCGATTCAATCCTTCTCGCCATTCGAGCTTCAACGAATTCACCGGAAGCAAGGGTTTGTTCTAGGAGGTCAGGTAGTACGACCAACTCCTCGATGATGTCCGATGCCAACTGACGGGTACGCGCGTCGCCGCCAACGGCGACCAAAAAGCGTCCTCCCACATCGCTCCGTGTCAGTACTGGCCGGGGCGTGGGAACCGCAGTAACCACGGTGTCGGCCTTTTCGACACAGGTAGGGATGTCCGCAACTGCTTCTATCCGAGCGCGGCTGACGACGCTGGCTGCTTCAACGAACCGCGTTCGGTTCTCAGGACGACGACTAGTAACGGTAATGGACTCGAGATCAAAAACTGCGTCGCACGCGATGGCGATCTGTAGAGCCACGCGTCCCGTCCCGACGATGGCCACATGGCGAGGGCGGTCTTCGCACACATACTCGAGTCCGACGGCCGCGGATGCCCCGGTACGCAGATCAGTTAGGGCGTTGGCGTCCATCTCAACACTGCTTTCGCTTCGCAGATCCGTCAGCTTTAAGACCGCTCGTCGTTCGCCCAATTCACCGGTGGTGATATCGGAGTGCTCTTTGATGATTTTTCGACAGCAATAACGGCCGGCCCACTCTGCCTCCATAACCAGGTTAAACGAACCATTTTTGTCGATCCACTCGCGGCGTGCAGGATTTGTGAGCTCTCCGCTCCCGTACAAGGCATATCCACGCCGGCAGGCATTCAAAAACTCCTCTTGGTCCGCGTGGCGGCGAACGACATCCTCAGACAGGTAATCGCACATCTGATTCCCAAAGCCGAATTTGCTTGACAACTGCATTAATGTCCACTATTATACAAATGTTCACTGTTTTATTGTTCACCATTGACGGAATATCATGACATCCACTACAACAATCTGGTCAGATCGTCTTGCTTTCGTACTTACGGCAGCCAGTGTATCCTACCTCTTCTTGCGCGTCGGCCTTGCTTTTGTATGAGCAACTATGGTCCAAAAACCCTCACAGTAATCAAAACTCCTCAAGATGCCATTCTTGTTGACTTAATAGCTTATTTACGCTTAATTTAATTGTCTCTGTGGACCCTGCTTCGCGATGATCTTGTGTCGCTGACGGGTTTCCATTTTCCCCTACAGCTCTCATCCACGTCTAAGGCTGGATCCGCTACGATTCGGTTGGTTTTCGCCTCTTTACAAGATGCGCTTCTGGGCTTCTCTTGAGTGCTGGATCGGCGCACAGAAATGCACTCTGGTTGCTAGGTTGCATTGCAATTTCGGTGTTGATTGTCTGCGCTTCCTGGCGTTATATCGAGACTGGAGTTCAACCTCACGAGGTTCCCCTCATAATCCCACAGCTCCAGCGGTCGATTAAGGTCGAAGTGCTCAACGGTTGCGGGGCGCCCAAAGCGGCCGCAAGACTGACGAGGAAGGCCAGAAAACTTGGCATCGATGTGATTCACGAGGGAGATACTGAAAGCTTTAACTTCCTTGAAACAATGGTATTGGATCGTCGAGGAGATATGTCGAAAGCGCTGCAAGTGGCCTTGATACTGGGTGTTCCCAATTACGCCCAGCAAATAATCGTCGATTCGTACAGTGTAGCTGATGTTTCCGTCATCATCGGCCACGACCACAAAGAACTCAAACTACTCGAACACAGCAAGTGATCCAAACGCCGACTCCTAGCTCGTTCGATAACCCCAACATTTACCGGATTGTCTCAGCACTTCAGGATAAAAAGGGGATGGAGATCGTTCTTCTTGATTTGCGTCAGACGACCGACCTGCTCGACTTTTTCCTACTGTGTACCGGTACCTCACCGCAACACATAAAGATACTTGCGGAAGAGGTTGAACGACAACTCAAAATGCACAATGAACGACCCCTGAACGTGGAGGGATTGAAAGAGCGGCACTGGGTACTGATAGATTACGTCGACATCGTGGTCCATATCTTTCGATCCGAAAAGAGAGAATTCTATGCCCTCGAGCGTCTCTGGGGTGACGCTCCACGCACCGAGTTCGAATCCATCCCGGTCGAAATTGCAGTCGAGCCTAGGGAAGGTTTCGAATTCGAGAGACATTAGGTGCCACATGCCTATTCAAACGCTGAAATGGGAGAGAAACGCACTCGTTCTGCTCGATCAAACACGATTGCCGACAGAAATTGTTCACATCGCATGCGCCGATGTGGAGGCGGTGGCGGAGGCAATTCGCGAACTGCGCGTACGAGGAGCACCTGCGATCGGCGTTGCTGCGGCCTACGGCGTAGTTATCGGGGCGCAGGAAGCGCTCGAGATGACGCCTGTTGCGTTCCGCAGTCACGTCTCGCAGGCTATAGAAACCCTTGCTGCTACCCGTCCCACCGCAGTCAATCTATTCTGGGCTTTGAACCAAATGCGAAGGGTCCTGGAAGCCAACGCTAGTGCTGCCAACAGCCATATCCATCGACATATGCTATTGTTGGCGCACGAGATTTTCGAAGCCGACCGCAAGATATGCCGACAGCTGGGTCACAATGGTGCCCACCTTCTTGAGGACGGGCAAACAGCGATCACCCACTGCAACGCGGGGAGTCTCGCTACGGCCGATTATGGTACCGCCCTTGGAGTGATATATGCTGCCGCCGAGCAGCAGAAGAAGATCAAGGTTTTTGCCGATGAAACCAGACCGCTGCTCCAGGGTGCGCGCTTGACCGCCTGGGAGCTCAGCGAAAGCGGTGTAGACGTAACTCTGATCTGCGACAGCATGGCGGCCGCAGTTATGCGCAAAGTAAATGTCGATTGTGTCATAGTTGGAGCCGATCGCATTGCTGCCAACGGCGATGTGGCTAACAAGATTGGGACCTACGGTTTGGCGATTGCCGCCAAGGAACACGGAATACCGTTCTATGTAGCTGCTCCGATATCTACGCTTGATATGGCCCTTGAGCAAGGCGATCAGATACCGATTGAGGAGCGTAAAGCGGAGGAAATATCGTGCGGCTTCGGGATACCAACGGCTCCCGCTGGTATAGACGTTTACAATCCTGCCTTCGACGTCACACCCAACGAGCTTGTTTCGGCTATCATATCGGAAAAGGGGGTAGCGCGATCGCCTTTCGGACCCTGCCTGCGCGAATGGGCAAACGATGACTAAAGGTCGCAGCAATCTGAGTATCAGATCGATCCTTGCGAGCGCGCTCCCGGCATTGGTACTGATCGCTTGCAGCAGTCCGAGCAACTTGGCACGTACGCCAGCAGGCGGAACATTGGCATTGGCGAATGCCGCCGTCGAAACGTTCGAACCGGAGTCCCTTCGCGAGGAGCTGCTACTTATTCAACCTAGCTTCCGACCGCCGGCAGCGAAACCCGCCGAAACGCCGGTTCCCACAGACACGGTGCCTGCGATGACGGATCCAATGTTTCGCGTGCAGGTGATGGCACTCAGCAATGAAACCTCGGCGCGGATGATCGCCAAACGATTGCAACAGAGACTGCGTGTTCCAGTCGTGGTAGATCCTCACAAGGAACTCTTCCTAGTGCGCGCCGGGGCGTTCAATGACGAAGAGGAAGCTGAAACGCTGCGAGCGGAGATTGCTGCCGCACTTGGCGCCTTCAAATCCGCTTACGTCGTCCAAGTGCGCGAGCTTGCGGAAACCGTAGTCGATGAAGACCCACCCGGCAAGGAAGTGGAAGAAGTGCTGCCGTCGCGTTCGCAAGATATGGTGCGTGAGTTTGGTTGGCGTGTTCTCCTCAGGCAATTCTTGGTGCACGAAAAAGCCCGGAATTTCCGGCTACGTGCCCAGCAAGATCTGCGCCGGACCGACATCGACGTGACCTTCAAAGAACCGTACTACAAAGTTGAATTGGGAAATTTTCGCGACGAATCAGATGCGCAGTTGTTGGTTGAGAAAATTCGCAATCGCGGGTATCCGTACAACAACGCGCTCAAAGTGAGGAGCGAGATTTTGGTGCCATCCGATTCGAGATGATGCGTCTATCGATCGGTTTTCTGGCATTGTGCTCGTTGGCATCTTGTGCGCTGGGCGGCAAACGGATGCTGCCGAATGCTATCGCGGTCGAGGACGATTCTTCGTCAACCGGTGTAAAAATGCAGGTATCGGCACAGCATGTGATTCGCGCCATACAGTGGCATCTGCTACGGGCCGCCGAAGCCCGCAATTCTGCTTTGTTTTCAACAGCACAGCGGGAATTAGATCACGCCTTCAGCCGTCTTGCCCAGTTCGATAACGAGGATGACGCTCACGGGGTAGTCAACGAAACGGCCGACAAGTTGCGGAGGACCGTTGAGCAAGCATATCTCAACCTGCTGCCACATATAGAAAACCTATCGCCGGAGAGTCCTCTAGTTCTTCTGCTTGAAGGTATTTCCGAAGCGGAGCTAGAAAGCTTGCCCAAGGACGCCAGCTTGTACGTGCGGATTCACCAGTTAAGCCGGCAATGCGATGTCCCGATCGATGCCAACCCTCGGGTCGCCGCTAGCATTCGTTTTTTTGAAACGAAAGGGCGCGATACATACGTGAACTGGTACAAACGTTCTTGGAAATACCGTGACCTCATTTTGAGAGCGCTAGATTCAGAGAATTTGCCGAACGACCTGCTCTACCTCGCAATGATCGAGAGCGGATTCAATCCTCGCGCTTATTCTCGAGCTCATGCTGCGGGGATGTGGCAGTTCATGGAATCCACCGGGCGGCAGGAAGGCTTAACTCGAACACATTGGATCGACGAACGGCGAGATCCAGTAAAGTCGACGCGCGCCGCAGCCCGCCACCTTAAGCGCCTCTACGCGAAGTTCGGAGATTGGCGTCTGGCGATAGCCGCTTACAACGGTGGCCCCAATCGAGTGCGTCGCGCCGTGGCGAAACAGAACACCCGCGACTACTGGCAGTTGAAGCTGCCGCGCGAAACAAGGAATTATGTTCCCCTATTCATGGCCGCAACCGTTATATCAAAGGCGCCCGAGCTCTTCGGTTTCACCGGACTTGAACGAGAAGCGCCGCTGGCCTACGAGCAGATCGAGTTGGCCAATCCGCTGAGTTTGAAAGCGGCTGCAAAGTGCGCGCAGACGACGCGAACCACGCTGAAACGCCTCAACCCGGAGCTTCGTCGGAACAGCACTCCGCCGTTGCGGCGTTCGCGCAAGTATGGCCTACGTGTGCCGGTTGGCGCCGCTAACGGATTCCTCGATTGTTATCGGCGATTGCCCGCTCACGAGAAACAGGTCGCATGGCATGTTTACACGGTGAAACCGAACGACAGCATCTCGACCATCGCCTCCGCGTTCGGTGTCAGCACGCGCGTTGTTGCTAGCGCCAATAATTTGCGTAACCCTGACCGCATCTATCCTGGTCAACGGTTGCACATCCCAGGGCCGCTGACAGGTGGCTCCAGCGGTTCTTCCACCGTCGCCTACGTCGTCAGAATAGGTGATTCCTTGTCGACTATTGCCCAACGTTTCGGGCTCAAGGTCCGCGTGCTGCGCAGTTTAAATGGCCTACGGGGTGACCTGATCTTTCCGGGACAGCGACTGGTGTTAAAACCGACACCTCAGCGCAATCCACCTTTGCGATCGCACTCGTCGACGAGCGGTGGAACCTATACGGTCAAACGTGGAGAAACGCTCTGGGGGATTGCGGCTAAACTTAGCATCGGCCTGACCGAACTCAAGTTGTGGAACGATCTGGCCGGCGACATGATCTTTCCCGGACAAAAGCTGGCTTTAGGTGCCAGCATGAGTGAGTTCTACACTGTTATGCGCGGAGACACGCTCTACGGTGTCGCTCGTCGATTCGGATTGCCAGCAACCGATCTCGCTCGCCGCAACAACATAAGTTTGAACTCCACACTTCTGGCTGGAATGAAGCTAGAGGTGGGGCCGCATAAGGTAGTTGACTGAATTGGGTGCACTGCGCCGAATTCTGCTACTTTCCCTCGTTTTTCTCCTTCAAACCACGTGGATTCAGTCGCTGCAGATCTACGGAATTATCCCCAATGTGGTAGTGCTCGCACTGGTTCTTCTTACACTAGCGGCGGATTCGACGGAGGCCATCTTGCTCGCATTCTTCATCGGCCTTTTGCAAGACGCTTATCTATCCGAAAACTTGGGTCTCAACAGCTTGGCGAATGTGTTAGTCGTGATGGCTGTCGGATTACTTCGAACCAGCATCGTGGTGGACAATGTGCGAGTACAGGTCGCCCTCGTGGCAGCGGCGGTGTTGATGCACGATCTGATCTACTTCATAGGCTACAGCGATATAGACATCGCGGAAGTACCGTTCTTCTGTTTCCGCTACGGCGTTGGGAGTGCCATTTATACGGGATTCATCGCGCTCGTTGTATCGTACGCTCTACTACTGCGAAACCGGCTCCTGTCCAGCTGAACCATGTCAAGCCCTTCTAAGACCAGCCAGGGGTCACGTATACGCGGCCTGCTGACGGTGGTAAGTTTGCTGTTTTCGGTCCTCATTCTCCGTCTTTTCTATCTCCAAATTGCCACCTTCAAGGATTACGCCCGTGAATCGGACGAAAACCGGATCGCTCAGAAACGGATCAAAGCACCGCGCGGACTGGTAGTTGCCCGAAATGGCGAGGTCCTCGCTCGCAACCGGGCGTCTTACACCATTTTCCTCATTCCGTCGACCGCGGAAAACGACAAGAAAGCGGTTTCTGCATTGCAAGAAGCAATCGGCGGAAGACGGATAACCTACAACCGCAATTGGCGCTCGCCGCGTCTTAAGCGCGACGTGGATTTTCGCACCGTCTCGATCGTGGAGGAACGACTGCGGGCCGATTGGCCACTAGGAATCGAGATCGAACCGCAGCGTGCTTATCCGTATAAAACGCTGGCAGCTCATGTGCTGGGTTACGTAGGTGAACTCCATGAAAAGGAGTTGAAGAAATACCAAGAACAGGCGTACGTCGCCAATGACTTCGTTGGTAAAACAGGTGTCGAAAAGGTATTCGAAGAAACCCTTCACGGTCAGGATGGCGTTCGCTACATAGAGGTAGATGCTCGAGGACGTACCCGAAAGGAATTTCCCGAGCGTGAACAGCCGGTGCAACCGGGCAACGACTTGCGGTTGACTATCGACATGGAGGTCCAGCAAGCTGCCGAACGGGCTCTTCCAGACTCCATGGCCGGGAGTGTCGTTGCGCTAGATCCACAAACTGGGGCAGTGCTGGCGCTGGCCAGCAAGCCGGCGTTCGATCCCAACGTCTTCGTTTCGTTCCAAGAGCAGAAAAAACGCAGAAAATTGCTTCAAGACGAAAACAAACCCCTATTGAACCGGGCAATTTCAGGGACGTATCCTCCCGGTTCCACGATGAAGATGTTGGCGGCAGTGGCGGCGTTGGAGACGGGGATAACCGATACCCTGAGCACCTTCGAAGCGTGTGCCGGCTCTCTTGCGGTGGGCAATGTGGTATTCCGATGTTTCAAACGCGACGGCCACGGTGAGCTCAACCTTGTCCAGGCGATCGAAGCGTCGTGCAACATATACTTCCAACACTTGGCTCAAATTCTTACCATTGAAACATGGCGTGACTACGCGAGTCGGTTCGGTTTTGGCCACAAGAGCAGGATCAACCTCGACCCCGTAGAAGAAACAGGACTGTTGCCGTCGCGGCGGTACTACCAAGAAAAAGAAGGTTGGACACAAGGCCATCTGATGAATCTAGTAATAGGTCAGGGGGCAATGTTGGCCACGCCAATTCAGATGGCGCGCTATGTCGCTGCGTTGGCCAACGGAGGTTACCTGGTTACTCCATATGTCTCAGGCAAAGCCCACCCGCGTCAACCGATTGAAGGTATATCGCCTTCTACTTTTGAGATCACAAAAATCGCCATGCTAAGGGTCGTATACGGCCAACACGGCACCGGCCCTAAGGTACGCCTTCAAGGTATCCAAGTCGCCGGCAAAACAGGCACCGCCCAAGTGCCCAATCGCAGCAACGACGATGCCTGGTTCGTTGCTTTTGCCCCCTACGAGCAACCGGAGATCGCCGTGGCTGTTGTCGTTGAGGGGGGAGGTGGAGGCGGCTCCGT
>CAYNZV010000003.1:25737-58130 GCA_964401715.1 uncultured Gemmatimonadaceae bacterium
TCTATGCCGCCAGTCTGTTGAGCTTGCTGGCAGTGCTGGCTTGGGGTTCGGGAGAGGTAGCCGCCCGGTGGCTGCGCCTGGGGCCTAGTGGCTTGTTGACGATACAGCCTTCTGAGTTCGCAAAGATCGCCACCATCATTGTCCTCGCCCGCTATCTCGCTGATTCGAATCCAGAAGGGATCAATAGCATGCGGCGTTTCCTCGGGGCGATGTTGCTGGCATTGGTTCCGATGGCATTGATTGCACGGCAACCCGATCTCGGGACGGCACTCTCCTTCGGAGCGGTTATCTTCCCCATGCTTTATTGGGCCGGAATGCGCACGGTGTGGATCTTTTTCATTCTATCACCTCTGCTCAGCGTCGCGTTTTCCTTCGAGCCGTTGTGGCAGACAGCGTCGCCGTTCGTCTTCGCTGCTTTCATCATCCTCAGCTCCGCCGCGATTCACCTGTTGCTGTCCAGGCTCTGGGTGACGGTTTCCATGGTTGCCGTGAATCTTTCTGCCGGACTGATCACAGTCTATTTGTGGGCCAGCTTCCTGCGCGACTACCAGAAGGCGCGTATACTTACTTTCCTCGATCCGGAGAGCGATCGGCTGAACACCGGCTGGACGATTATTCAATCGAAGATAGCCATTGGTTCAGGCGGCATATCCGGCAAGGGATTTCTAGAAGGAACCCAGACCAAATACGAGTTTCTGCCTGCCGCCCACACCGATTTTATTTTCTCCGTGATCGGCGAGGAGTTCGGTTTTGTGGGAGCACTGGGCGTAATGACACTGTTTGTGTCCCTCATAGCTCGCTCTCTGCAGATTGGATATATGGCACAAAACCGCTTCTACGGTTTGATTGCCATCGGCATTGCCGCATTGGTTACCTTTCACGTCTTTGTCAATGTAGGTATGACTATCGGCGTCATGCCGGTCACCGGTTTGCCGTTACCCTTTCTTAGCTACGGTGGCTCGTCGATGACGGCAACTTTCATCGCCATCGGCCTCTTGTTGCACATCTACTCGTACCGTCACGAATACTGATGAAACAGCTGCTGGTTTGCCTAGCGGTCAGCGGGGTTTTCGTAATCGACTATCCCTGCAATTTGAACGTTTCCGGTCTCCAACATTTCTTAAAGGTTCCTCGCGTAGATCCCTGTGCTCCCGATGATCATCAATGCTTGGCCCTCCGTTATTTCGAGAATGGTCGTTTCGACCAGGCGCTGTTGGAAGCCAAACGATCCATTCGCCAAGACGGTCCAAGCGGGTCGTTGTACTTGATCTCGGCCATTGCTTGCGTGGAACTGGAGAGAATCGCGGAAGCGTATCAACTGCTCGAAAGAGGGCTGGAGATGGAGCCGGATAACGGACGAATGCACGCCGTCATTCGCGAAATTACCCACGAAGTTGGATGGTACGATCTGACGGCGGGTATCTTGGAACGGCACCTATTTCGTAAGCCTAACGATCATATTGCACGGGCGACGCTCGGATGGGTATATCTCGAATCAGGCGACAAAACGAAGGGTCTTCAGATGCTTAAGGATGTCGTCGCCAGCCAAACCAGCGAGGTATTCGCGCACATTCGCTTGAGCGAATTCCACCTGCAAAACGAGCAGGTAGATCTCGCCATCGTCATTCTGCGAAGGGCGCTTGTGATTTCCCCCGAAAACGTTCGGCTTTTTCTGACCCTTGGAAAGTGTGAGCTGAAGCGCAAAGACCTGAGTGCTGCCGCCACTGCTTTCGAGCATGCCTGGCGTGTTACCGATTTTCCCGGGCCTACCGCGGTACATATAGCTCGCTACTACCATGAATCTGGACGTCGCCGGCACGCGATTACCTACTATGAACGCGCTGTTGAGGCTGACGCCAACAACTTCTTGGCAATGAACAACTTGGCTTGGACGTACGCCGAGGAGGGCATGAAGTTGGACAGGGCTCAGGCATTGTCGTTGCGAACGGTCAAGAAAGACGAAGAAAACGTAGTCTACCTAGACACTTACGCCGAAGTACTCCACCGCAAGGGAGAAACCTTGCGCGCTGTCGCTATAATGCGGCAGGCGTTACAGGTCGAAGGTGAAACAGGTTCTCAGTATTTGTACCTGCGCGAACAGATGGAGAAATTCGAGGCAGCGACGAAGATGCTGCCTGCGTCGCGAATCTGACAGTACACTCAGCGAAACCGGTGGTAGTTGATCTTCGGCGGCTCGAGACGTATGTATAAGTTCTCTCGGAACATGCCGATTTCGGCAGTTACACAGTTCATGATCCCGTGGTGACGGCGCAATGCGGTGGCCAAATGATGCTGTTCGAACATCTCCTTCGCTTTCCGAAAACTCGAAGCGCTCAGTTCGTTCGGGTTTTTCTCGACGTCCCGATATAGGAACTCTTGCGGTAGGTCCTTGACGGTCAAACGATCTCTCTGGACGCACACACCATCCGCTCCACGACTTTTTTAATTCGCGAATATTGCCCGGCCAACCGCGCGTTCGCAGGCGCTCCATGAGGTTCAGTTTGACCGTGGTAACGGTTCTGTTGTTGTGCTCCGTCGCTGCTTCGACGAAGTGGTTCACCAGATTGGTAGGATTGGCGAAATCGAGCACTTGATGTTTCCACAATTTTCTGTTTCGTCAACGCTGGCCGATATCGACAAAGGGCAATTGGGTACTGTACTTACTAACTGTGGCGACAACATCGCTGTCACCGCGCGAATGCCGGGTGTGGGTTGGTCGGCCCTCGATAGCCGACTCAAAAATTTGGGCATTCAGCAGCTCAAGAGACGCAGTGTCTTATGAGCTCTCGCTTGCTGTTGATTTTCCCGACCAACAGCTACCAATCAACGTCGTTCATGGAAGCAGCCGCTGCGCTAGGAGTCGAAGTGGTAGTTGCTTGTGAGCGAGCTCAAGCCTTGGACGCGGTCGTCTCGGGTACAACTCTAACGGTGAATCTCCAAGATCTGGACGAGTCGGTGGCAACCATCAAAGCGTTTGCCAAACCAAACCCGTTACGAGCGATAGTCGGTGTCGACGACCACACCGCGCTGTTGGCGGCCAAAGCAAGTGCCGCACTCTCGTTGCTGGGAAATCCGGTCCACGCCGTGCAGGCAGCAGGCAACAAGTATACGATGCGCTGCGTCCTGCAAGATGCCGGCCTGCGGACACCGCGGTTCAGTCTGCGGTTCGCCGACCAGGATGGCGGTCGATGTGCCGCTTCTTTCTATCCTTGCGTGCTTAAACCGATTCGCCTGGCAGCCAGTCGTGGAGTGATCCGGGCCGACGACGACGATGAATTCAACGCGGCGTTCACGCGAATCTGCGAGTTGTTGCGAAGACCATCTGTTGCCGAGCGCTCAGGAAAGGATGCAAACAAGATTCTGATAGAAGAGTTTATCCCGGGAAAAGAAGTGGCGTTGGAGGGTTTGATGGTTGGCGGCCAGCTCGAGCTGCTGGCGCTATTCGATAAACCCGATCCTCTGGATGGGCCGTTCTTTGCGGAGACGATGTACGTAACGCCGTCCCGCCTTCGTCTTGGCCTGCAGCGAGAGCTGGGCGCCGTTGCAGCGGATGGGGCTCGCGCTCTAGGCTTGACCGAGGGGCCGGTACATGCTGAACTGCGTCACAATGACGCCGGCATTTGGCTCGTGGAAATCGCGGCTCGTACCATTGGTGGTTTATGCGCTCGCACCTTGCATTTCGGAGCCCACATTTCGTTGGAGGAAGTCGTGCTCCGACACGCATTGCAAATGAAGGTAGACACCAAGCGGCCAGAAGGGGGAGCGTCGGGAGTGACGATGCTCCCCGTGCTCAAACGCGGGTACTTGCGCGGGATCGAGGGACTGGACGCCGCGCGCCTAATACCTGGGGTTGAGGACGTGGTGATCACCATCGGTCCCGATACCTTCGCGGAACCCCTGCCCGAGGGTGACCGGTACCTAGGATTCATTTTCGCTCGAGGCACGAACCCCGAAGAAGTCGAAGCGTCGTTGCGCGCTTCCTACGCCTTGCTCTCTGTCCACATAGAATAGGCCGCCTACAAACGCGATTAGACAAGAGCCACCGGCTCCTCGGGAGGTTCCGCTCAGCAATACCAAGGCTCAGTGAGATATGGTATTGTGGCGGAAGGTGGGACGAAAACCTCCGCAGGAACTGGTGTCGAACTGCCAGCGGTCTCGTGTGCCAGGGTCCAAAGTTGCGCGAATATCTGGCTTCGCGACAAGCTCTGTTCCAGACCTTCACATACGGTCCGGTGGGCCATTCGGTAGAGGTCATCGACGCGGGGATCGCGATGATGCCAGACGAAGCTTAACCTATGGGGATCGAACGGGCCGACAACGTCGCGCGTTTCCTGATAGTCGAGCAGCGGCGATCCGTGCGGAACCAGCAGGCGAATGGCTAGTTGCACCGACGCGACCTGCCGTGTCAAACCGAGTTCCACTAAGGTATCGAGTAGGTCCATATAATCGGTCAATTCGCTCCATGGGGTGAACGGCACAAAGGTCGGATTCAGCGTGATTCCATTTTGGGTGCATAGGTGCGCAATCTGCACAAGATCCCCCCGCGAGTGCCCCTTGCGCAATAAACGTAGAACCTCATCGTTGGTGGATTCGAACGCCGAGGTCAAAAGAATGCAACCGGTAGAGCGCAGCGTTGGAAGACAGTCCCGGTATTTCAGGATGTGCTCCACCTTCACGGTGACATCGTAGGTTATGGCGGGGAATTCTCGAAACAACTGTTCGACTAAGGGTAGCGAATGGCCGATGCCGTTGAAGAAGTCGGGATCTCCGAAGGTGATGTGCTGTGCTCCGAGTTTGACCTGTTGACGAATATCGGCCAACACCACCTCCCGCTGAACAACCCGGAATCTGCCTCCGTACACGGGAACAATCGGGCAATGCCGGCACAGGTGCTTGCAGCCCCGACTAGCTTCGACGTATCCTACCTCACGCAGTGATCCATCGCGATGTTGTAATCGACCGTACTTCGACAAGGCTGGAAGATCGTGGCGATCGGGCAGCTGAAATTGCTGACGCTGCAAAGAGATCGTTGGAATTGAGTAGGTGCCGCGTTTACCGTCAGTCAGCCATCGGCAAAGGTCGACCAAACCCTGTTCGAATTCCCCCCCGACGATCGATTCTGCACCTAGGGCACGAAGGTAGCTCTCATTGGGTGGAGCGTACAGACCGTAACAGCAAACGTGGGTTTCGGGGTTGATCTGCCGGGCTCGACGCAGCAACGGCAAAGCGAGCCGGGCGGCTGTGTGCATCGGTAGAAAAAAAGCCACCAGATCGGCGGTTTCAAATTGCCGGTCCTCGACCGGTTCCACTGCCGTGTCCAAGCAGGTTACGGAATAACCGGCACGTCGCAACCAAGCGGCCGGCGAAGCCAGACCAAAGGGTTGCCGCCCCAGCTCGTAGGTTGAGATTAGAAGTACCCGCAGATGGACCGCAGTCATTCCCGGGGAAACCGAGTCTGGACTAAGTCTGCTATTTGGAAGGTTGATAATAAGGATTGGTGCCGTCAGCGTGCTCGGTCACGTCGTACACTTCCGTGATCTCGGGCACCGCCTCCTTAATTGCGACCTCGATGCCCTGCTTCAAGGTTACATTGGCCATGCCACATCCTTGGCAACCGCCCCCAAGCTCGACGTAGACAACGTTCTCTTTGACGTCGATAAGTGAAACTAAACCGCCGTGGCTGGCGACCGCGGGATTTATCTGCTCCTCGAGTACCTGCTGGATGCGATCGACGATCGGTCCGGTGGCGGTAGGCACCACCTTGTTCTTGCGTTGCACTTTGAATCCGGACCCCATGAGCCCGTCGACATAATCGATAGTGGCGTCATTCACGTACGGGAGGCTATCACGGTCTACGTATATATCGAAACCAGTAAACGGGATCACCTCGTCGTCTTCGTTTTCCTGACCGTCACCGATAAACGCCAAGCGAAAATCCACTTTGAGCGGAGAGTGAGCTTCGGCACTAACACGAAGCCCCATTACCTGTTTGTCATTCTGTTCGGCACTCTGCGCGATCAGTTCATTGATCTTGTCCAAGGCTACCTGGGCTATTTCCAGCATACCCTGACCTCGTGGTCGGTTTTATCAGTTTCGGAAGGTGTAGACAAAAGTGACGGATCGACGAATACGTCGAGTTCCTTGAATTAACCTACGGGTTTGCTTTGATCGCACAAGAGCTGCACGTTGCTGCTTTTGCATGTGCGAAGGGTGTTATCTCGGTGCCGAACGAACTATCCTGTCTCCATCAGATCTGCTAAGGCGTTTTTGCTTACTTCACCAGCGAAATCGGTGTAGTTTTCGGCCCCAGTGGACATGGCGTCGTACAGTATCACCGGTTTTCCGAAGCTGGGTGCTTCGGCTAGGCTGACATTGCGTTTGATGGCGGTACGGTAGACCTTGGGACCGAAGTGCGAGCGAACCTCGGTGGCAACTTGCCGCGAGAGCTGCAGGCGTTGGTCGTACATGGTCAACAGCACCCCTTCGATCTCGAGCGCTGGATTCAGGTATCGCTGCACCAGCCGCATCGTACCCAGAAGCTTGCCCAGGCCCTCCAAGGCAAAATATTCGCATTGAACCGGTATGATGACCGAGTTGGCGGCGCTCAGCGCATTCACAGTCAATAGCCCGAGGGAGGGAGGGCAGTCTATCACAATAACCTCGTAGCGGTCCACAACGGGCTCCAGTGCCCTTGATAGTTTTTTCTCGCGGCCGATTACAGAGGCCATTTCGATTTCTGCGCCGGCGAGACGTATGTGCGAAGGCACTATGTGTAGCGGTGCTGGTTCAACTGGGCATATGATCGTGTCCAATGAAGCCTGTCCGAGCAGCACCTCGTAGATGGATCCTTCGAGACTGTCAGAGCCGGCACCACAACCGCTAGTCGTATTGGCTTGGGGGTCCATATCGACCAGCAAGGTCTCGTGACCTGAGGCGGCTAGGCAGGCTGCCAAGTTAACGGCGGTAGTCGTCTTACCAACTCCGCCCTTTTGGTTGGCGATGGCTATGGTCTTGATCATGCGTTGGAGCTAATGTGAGGATCTCAGGCGGTCGAACAGGATGCTCGACGGTCCGATATGTCGTGGAGAAGCTGTAGAAAGGGGATTACCCGGTCTGGCTCACCAACGTTCGTTCGTTTTTTCTGCCTCGCAACGGCAATATACTGTGGCGATTTTGGGTCGTCAAGGAAAGTCCTAACCCGACGCAAGGATGCCCAGTAAAACGCCGCAGCTGAGGCCGCTGACAACGAACAGAAACAGACTGATGCCCGGATTGCAAGCGCTACCTGCTTCAAGAGCCTGTGTTGATTTCATTTTCAGATCTTCGAAAACATTTGTATCGAGATTATCGTCAGTAACAAGAAGAGCCTTGAAGTGGCGAAAACTTTTCCCTTTTACAGCAGCAGCAGCAGCATCAATCTCCTCGTATTAGCCGAATCTTCTCGTCTAATGGAGAGATGCGGATTAACGTGCAACAACCGTGCCCGACACACCGGAACGAAGCGGGTCGTCAAATGGTCGATACGGGTGGGCTAGATCTCGGCATGGGCGTGCAAAGATGAACAGAATCTGGGGTGCCTCATCTTGCAGAGCGCGGTTTCCTTGATCTGGCGAACCCGCTCGCGTGTCAGCTGGAAGCGCATGCCGATCTGATTCAGGGTCATAGGGGGCTCGTTGCCAAGGCCAAAGTAGAGCCGCACAATCGCCGCCTCCCGATCGTTCAGGTCGTGCAATACCGCGTCAATGTCCTCGCGCTTCGCATACTCGAGCAACAGCTGATCAGGGGATTGCTGGTTTTCGTCGCACAAGGAATCCAGCAGACAATGCTCTTCCTCGTCGTCGAAGGGCGCATCCAGGGAACGGACTGGTTGACTCTCTATAAGGGTTTGTTCCACTCGTTCCTCAGTTGCCCCTAGCGCTCGAGCGACGTTGGTGAGGTTGGTGCTGCTGCCCTGCTGCTGCAAGGTTTCACGCACCCGCGCGATCTTGGCCCTCATATCCAATCGGTTGACCGGAAGACGGACGGTGGATTGTTCTAACAAGGCTTGGAGGATCGACTGGCGAATCCACCAAACGGCGTAGGTGATAAACTTGCAGCCTTTGGTTTCGTCAAATCTTTCGGCGGCAACGAGAAGGCCAACATTGCCGGCACTTATGAGTTCGGCCAGCGTTAGACCTCGGTTTTGGTAAGCCTTAGAAACCGAAACCACAAATCGCAGGTTGGCTTCGACCAGCTCGTTACGTGCTCCTTCATCCCCGGCACGGATCCCACGGGCAAGATCGGATTCTTGGCTAGAACTTAGGGGCTTGGAATCGGAGATGTCTTCCAAGTAGTGCGCCAACACCGGATCACCTTCAACTAGGTGCCGTTTCCATCGCCTGCTTCCACGGATTCCTACTTTGCTTCCCATAAGCCAGCTGCCTTCTGAGATATGCGTGATACTATACAAATCCTCAGCCACCCAAAGGTTCCCTGGGCTCTGCTGTTGACAGGGGGATAGCTGCTCACCTTATTGAGCGCACATCCCGCACCGTTGCGAAAATGCCCCCTGCTAACGACGATTGCAGCACCGTTACCGACCTCAAGGCGATGGTGCGTCGTTTTGTCGAGGAGCGGGACTGGGATCAGTACCATTTCCCCAAGGACCTTGCGATCGGACTCAGCATTGAAACCGCCGAATTGCTGGAGCATTTCCGCTTCCTAAGCAACGAAGAGATAGCGGCAAAATTGCAGGATGAGCGCTATTTAATAGATATCGGCCACGAACTAGCCGATGTTCTGTATTTTGTTCTTCTCATGTGCCGAAATCTGAATCTGGATGCCACCGAGATCCTGAACGCGAAGCTGGCGGTGTCCGCTAAGCGCTACCCGGTGGAGCGTGCGCGCGGCAAAAACCTCAAATACACCCAATTGAGCCACGAAAGCGACGCCTGAGGTGAGCGCATCCTCTTTCAATACTCTGGTGGGAATCATGGTCCGCTTGCGCTCGGAGAGCGGTTGTCCGTGGGATCGCGAGCAGACCCACGAGTCGCTCAAGCCGTATCTCTTGGAGGAGACGTACGAAGTGTTGGAGTGCATCGACGCTGACAACAAAGAGGAGCTCTGCAAAGAGCTGGGGGATCTGCTTCTGCAGGTGGTTTTTCACGCCCAGATTGGACACGAGCAGGGCGAGTTTAATATCGATCAGGTCTGCGAGGAGATCGTTGCGAAGCTGGTTCGACGGCATCCCCACGTATTTTCAGACACTTCTGTGGAAAATGCCGATCAGGTGGTGGTGAACTGGGAACGTATCAAAATGGAGGAACGCAACGACCAAGCCAGCCCTGTTTCCGCGCTAGACGGCGTTCCGACTCAACTCCCGGCATTGTTGCGCGCCCAGCGCTTGCAGAGCAAGGCGTCGAGGGTAGGGTTCGATTGGGAGGATATCGAAGGTCCTCTGGAGAAAGTAGCCGAGGAGCTGGCAGAATTGCGAGGTGCCCGTCACGATGGTGGTGAAAAACAGGTGCAAGAGGAATTTGGCGACCTCTTGTTTGCCCTTGTCAACGTTGGCCGCTTTCTTGACCTGTGCCCAGAAGATACACTGCGCCGCGCCGCCGAGAAATTCGAACGGCGCTTCCGTCAGGTCGAGATCTTGTTACACGAAAAAAATAAAGAAATGCAGGACCTTGATCTAACGGAACTCGACCGGTTCTGGGATCAGGTTAAAGGTCAGGACTAACTGCCGTTATTCTCCAACCTAGCCTCGCCTTCGTAACCACGCTTAGACAATACTGCGGTAAAAGCTTCCACCTCAGCCGCTGGTAGCAAAACGTTGTCGCGGATGGTCAATCCACCAACAAGGGTTTGCAGTTGATGCAATGCCTGCAAGGACTCCAACGAGCCGTTTCCGCTTATGGTCACGAAGCGGCCGACGGTTGTGAGTCCGCCCAACCCCTCCAAAGATGTTAAGGCGGCATTCTCTGATATCACTAGGAATCCCTGCACGGACGCGACGCGATTGAGGCCGGCTAATGATGGTAAGGCAGCGTTCGTAGTCACGGTCAAACTACCGCCGATCTGCGTCAGCCGATTCATAGTGGCAAGTTGCGTCAGCAGTGGATTTCCGATAATGATCAGATCCTCTACCGTTTCGAGCGCTTCGAGTCCGTCTAGGGAACTGAGGACGCCGTTGTCCCTAACATCTATGTCCCCTCCGACCACTCGCAGCCCTCCTAGGCCTTCCAGCGAGACTAGCGAAGGATTGCTCGTGATGCCGACGTCGGTGCGTATCGACTTAAGGCTCTGCAAGCCATCCAAGAAGCACAAGAGGGCATTGCGTCGGATTTCCAGCAGACCACCCAGAACAGTTAGGTTTCTAAGGCCCCGCAGATCATGCAACTGATGGTTGCCAAAAATGGTGAGGGATTTATTGAGGGAGGTGAGGAACTCCAATCCCTCCAAGGATGTCAGCGACTCATTATTTTCGACCACCAGACCGCCGTCGATCGATCGCATATTCGGCAGGCCGGTCAGATCTTTCAGCGTCGCGTTTGACACGATTGTCAGTCCATCAGTGATTTTAGCGAGTGCGTCAAAACCTCTCAGATTGGTCAAGCCTTTGTTGTACGCCAGTCTCAACTCGCCTACCGTGGTGAGGCTTGCCAAGCCCTCCAGCGAAGTCAAACGGTTCTCCACTATGCCCAGTGTGCCGTTTACCGACGTCAACGTTTCCAAATGGGAGAGATCGGTAAGCGATACGTTGGCAAAGAGATCAAAATCGCCACGAATTTCGCGAACATTGTGCAGACCTTCGAGGCTCGCGAGCGATTCATTGCGAACGAGGCCAATACTGCCATTTATTTCAGTCAATCCTTGTAGGCCTTCGAGGGAGGTCAACAAACCGTTCAAGCGCAAAAGAATCTGGCTGCTCACGAACTCCAGGTTGCGGAGTGCCGCGATACTGGCCAGTGAATCGTTGGTATCGATGATCAGTTTTCCCCCTACCTCCCGCAATCCGTCCAGCCCGGCAAGGGATTTCAGCGCCGGATTGTCGCGGATTTCCAGGTTACGGGTTACGCTGGCCATCCGGCTCAGCCCTTCCAGTGATAGCAGTCGCGCATTCTCTTCAATTCGCACTGCCCCACCAACGCGGGTCAAATTGTCCAGACCGCGAAGATCGACCAGGGAGCTGGTTTTACGAATGTCGAGGCTGCCTTCTATCACCTCGATACCTGCCAGGTCCTGCAGGTCGATGACGGTGTTTTCCACCACCACTCCACCCTCAATGCGAAGTTTCGACCCCCGTCCGCTAAATTCTTCCACGTCGGCCTGCGAGCGAAAAAACAGGTCGTTCTCAATCGTTGGCGACGTGGGATTGTTGTCGTTTCCGCAACCGACGAACAGACTAAAGCTGACTACCAAAGCGGAAAGCGTTACAGTTAGTCCTGTATGCACAGTGAGAATCAGTCCTTTGCCGACTCTGTAGATGCGAAATTCGCGCAAAAGTTCTAAATCTCCATTCGACCGACGAGTAGCAGGTCCAAACCGAGACTATCGCTTGGCAGCTCGGTTTCAGCTCGGAGAGACCGGTTTCCCCCTGCAATCCGCTTCCAGAAGGGCTTGGATGGTGGCAACGTTACCGCGGCTACTGGCCGGGGAAACGTCAGGGTTTGCCTCGTCGAGCACGGCCGTAACCATGCCTTCCACCTGGCACCGGTACGGCTCCACGCATTCGTAGCGGATTGTTTCGGTTTCGGCATCGAGGCGTTCAATAAGAATTGAAGCGGAATCTCCCACTCGGTGAAGCCACGGGTTATCCAGGGAAATCCGTCCCTGCGAACCGGAAACGGAGAACGTCAGGTGTCTTGCGCAGCCGAAGCTGCAGAAGAACTGCGCAAATACATCCTGCGGAAACCGCAGCTGCCCGGCGAAAGCCATATCCACCGCTTCTGATCCGGTCCATTTCCAACCGACGACCTCTACTGGCTCGGCATCCAGTACAAACCGAAAAAAGCTCACCGGGTAACAGCCTATGTCCCAGAGAGAGCCCCCTCCCATTTCCGGTACCAGTCGGTAATCCCCGGGATTGTCGAGAACCAAAGAGAAATCAGAACGTAAAGCCCGCACCTGGCCGATGGTCCCAGATTGTACGAGTTCCCGGACCTTTTTAGTTTGAGGGTGAAATCTGTAAGCAAATGCCTCCTGCAGCACGACCCGGTTTTGCCAGGCGGCGGCAGTCATGGCATCAACCGCTTCCGTCGTTAACGCCAGCGGTTTTTCGCACAAAACGTGTTTTCCGGCTTCGGCGGCTTTGATGGTCCACTCTTCGTGGAGATGGTTGGGCAGGGGTATGTAGACGGCGTCGATTTCGGGATCCGCCAACAACTCCTGGTAGCGGCCATAGGCCCGCGGAATATTCCATTCGGCGGCGAACGCTGCAGCCCGGAGGCTCTCGCGACTGGCAACCGCGATCAATTCGCTGCGGCCGGCCGCGCGAATAGCAGGTATCAAACGTTGGTTGATGCGTGCAGTGCCGAGCAGGCCCCAGCGCAGCGAGGTCTCAGCCAAGTCGGTCCTTTCCCGCCACGTCGTACCCCCGCCAGGCAACCTGTTTTGCCAAGTTCTGGGCGGCCGGCCACACCTCCTGATGCTCTTCGCTATCTGCCCATTTGCGTCGATTCTCCTCGCAGTCAAAAACCAGCTCCATCTGGTAGTTGAAAGAGGTTTCTCTCGCTTGGGTCTCGCGGATCAGGTCCGCAGAAAACAGACGCAGCAGTCGCGACCCTTCGTATCCTACTTGCTTTTGCATGGCGGGCACATACTCATTTTGATACATCTGCTCGAACTCGGCCGACTTGTCCGGTTCGATCTCGAAGTAGATCTGCAGCAACATGGATCAATCTCCATTCTATTTGGATGGTGGTTGCCCATAGAATGCGAAACTCGCCTTCGGATGCAAATGGTTTTCGTCAAAAACGGGCCGATTTACAGCGGTGTGCCTTCGACTTATTTTCCCCGATCTCTTGTATCCAAGAGTTGGCGAGCCCCAATTCAAGGGAAAGCGGGCTCGTAACAAGTGAATTTGGTCGCCTAGCCCTTTGTAGATCTCAGTGGACGTCGATCATAGAGGTAACTTTTGAGGATTCTGATTACGGGCGTCAGTATGCCGTTCCCCATGGAACTGGTTCAGCGACTTGGAGTCGAACATGACGTGCGCTGTACGGATCGCAATGATGTACAAGCGGAGGACTTCGTGCGCAGCGAGCTTGGCCATGACGACACCACCAGTGCCTTGGTTCATGGCATGGACGCCATCGTTCATTGTGGTATGCCAGACCCAACACTGACAAGTCAAAAGCAGCTGGACAGCGCCACCCGCCAAACCTATAACCTTCTGTTTGCTGCCAGCGAGGCAACAGTGCCACGAGTCGTTTTCCTCAGTTCTCTGGTGTTGATGAATCAGTACGAAGCTGATTTCCTCGTTACAGAAACTTGGAAACCGCGACCGACTACAGAGATCGATCAGTTGAGCTATCACCTGGGCGAGTTCACCTGCAAGGAATTCGTACGGGAAAACCGTCTGACGGCGATCTGTTTGCGTCTGGGTGAGCTATATCGGGGCGAAGACGAACCGCCCAACATCTGGGGGCTGCATTTGGACGATGCTGTGCAAGCTATAGAGTTGGCGTTGATATGGGACGTAGCCCGTGAGCGCACCTCGGGTGGGCGACCTCCCGCGCCAAACGCCCAAGGATGGGGGTTGTTCCACATCCAGTCGTCGATTCATAGAGCTCGTTTCCCGACCCGTTCGGCGCAAGGCCTGATGGACTTCAAACCTAGACAGATCCACTGATGAAAGTACTGGTATTGGGTGTCAATGGCATGCTGGGCCCTCATGCGCTACGGGTGCTTTCGAGGACGTACGATCTTCGTCTCACCGATATAGCTGAGCCCCATGGGGTTTTTCACCACAAGACGGGCTTTGTTGAAGACAAGGCTCAGCGCCATTACGAGTTCCTGAAAGTAGACGTTAGCGATCAAGATCAGGTGATGAATGCGGCGGAGGGTATGGACGCTATAGTCAACCTGTCGGTACTGCGGGATGATCGGCAGATCTCCTTCGACGTCAATGTTCGTGGTTCCTACAACATCATGACGGCGGCGGTACAGCATGGGATTCGCCGGGTTATAAGTAGCGGTGCCCATTTCACCATTCAGGGACACCATTACGAGCGTTTCGACTTTGACATCAACCCTGACGTTCCGTCTCAGCCGGGACTGGGCATGTACCCGTTCACCAAATCGCTTGGATTTGAGCTCAGTCGTGTTTTCACCGAGAACCATGACGTCCATCTCATGTGGTTTCTGTTTTACAACTTCTTTGACCAGGACGACCAAGTAGAGGATTACGCACCATTCAGCGTGACTTGGGCAGATGCGGCGGAGGCTATCCGCTGCGCCCTACAGGTCGATTTAAGCAGTTTGCCGTCCCGGTGCGAAGCCTTCAACATCTTTTCAGACATGCCGCACGGGAAATTTTCGAACGAAAAGACAAAACGCCTGCTGAAGTGGAAGCCGCAACACAGTCTGGAACACTTCTGGCGGCGATCCAACCCCTGAGAGCCTCAGTGAGGAGATCTCCTATGGGTGGATAGATTTGCCTCGTAGGAGTCCGTCGTTGCCTTCCCGCAAACACTATCGTATTTACGAGCGCTCAACGTCTGGATCAACATTTCATCGATCTGCATCAAATGACCCATCCCGTCAGTAGCCTGTGTCCGAGGTCGGTCAGTTTTGCCTCTTTTGATCCCCATGAGAATCGGTTTACGATGGCACTGTAATAGTTCCTGAACGGCAGATCCCTTTGCGAGAATGAAACGTCGGCTCTTGGAGGGGAATCATGTTCGTAGGCGTCGACTTTTCAGCATTGCCTTGGTCTCCATGGCGGAGATCATTGCCGCCAATATTCTCACCAGTCATCTCTTGGTCCGCATGTGCAAAGGCATGGGGACTCAGCTGCACTTGAACAGCCTGTGCAAAAAGGAAGTAGAGCACGAGACCGCAGGGCAGACCGGATCGAGTTGGAAAGCAAGCTGGAAGTACTAGAAATAAAACTTGCCTTTATTGAGCGTGGTATCGCCAAGCGTGAGATACGCTCTGCCATAATCAATAATTGATGGCCCGCGTCGGCGACAGCCGAAATACAGGAAGAGGAGGTGCGCACTACTCGAGTCCACCTCGGTATTGGAGTTCAAGCAGCGTTGCCTCTCCGCATCAAGCGGCGAACGGCTGCTTAGAGGCTCTCGTTGGGACCGGACGTTCTCTCTGCCCATACCCGAAGTTTCTCCTGAAGTTGGGTCGTGATTTCAAGATGGGATGGTTTTTCCAGAAGATTGACGAATTCGCCCGGATCGTTGCAAAGATCGAACAATTCGCTCGGCCTACCGTTGCGGACGTTGAGTTTCCACCGATCGGTGCGGATCATCTTGAGATCTTCCAAATCCGCGAACACGGCGTCACGCCATTCCAACGGTGCCGATCCCGCATGTAACAACGGCACCAACGATCGGCCTTGCACAGACTTGGGACATGTAGCACCCAACAGTTCGCAGATCGTCGGGAAAAGATCCACATGTTCTACCAGCTCGCTCCGCCTCAATGTTGGCATCCCAGGAACGCTGACCACCAGTGGCACATGGACCGAGCCCTCGAACATGCACTTCTTCAGAAACAGGCGATGCTCCCACATCTGATCGCCGTGGTCCGCCGTCCATAGAATGATGGTTTCCTGCCGCACTCCCAAGTGCTCCAGAGCGTCGAACAGGCGCCCGCAATATTGGTCTGCAAGCGAGACCAAACCATGGTAGGCAGCTGTCATCTGTCGGATTTCGGTTTCGGTCAGATGCGACCACTGGCGCTGCCGTGCCACAATCTCTGGATGTGGTGGTAGGGCAGCTGCTTGTGCCGGTAGCTGGATGGCCTCTTGGTCGATTGCCTCGTAAAACTCCCGCGGCGGGTAAAAAGGTGGGTGGGGCTCAGTTACATCCACCCAGCAGAAGAAGGGCTGGTGGTCGAGCACCGCTTCTTCGATTTGCGCAATAGCGTGTCGTGATACATAGGCACCACGGTGCTGTTCGACCGTCCGCGTGCTTGGGCCTCCAGTTGTTTGGCGTGTCGTATCCTGCCACTCCCAGGCGTAGCGCTCGCATACCTCGGTTGGCATTTCACTCATCCAGTTCTTGCTCTCGACTGAAACATCGTAGCCTGATCCGATCAGGGGATCGTTCCAGTGGCAGCGCCCAATGTCGATGCGTCGATACCCCAAAGGCTCCAGCGCGTGGGCGATCTGACTCAGTCCGGGGGTTGGCGATCGGCTGCCGACGGTCAAACCGTGGGCGTGGGGGTATCTGCCAGTGGCCATGGTGTGGCGGGCGGGTGCGCAGGAAGGGCACTGGGTAAAGCAGCGATCGAAAAAGACGCTCTGAGCGGCGAGACGGTCGAGGTTGGGAGTACGAGCCACCGGACTTCCGGTGCATCCCAAGGCGTCATAGCGAAGCTGATCGCAGGTCACGACCAGTAGATTTAGCGGCCTGTTAAGGTGCGGCATGTCCTAAACGAAGGCAAAATCTGTTGTTAGTCAAAAAAATCTGGTGGCCTTCCGATTAAATCGGGAGACGGCCAGAGCGAGTTTTTGATGTGAGCTTAAATACTACATCGTCGTCTCCGCATAGTCTCGATAGTGCGATGGATCTTCGGTCGAGATCTGCTTAGATTCAATTCCGAATACTCAAATTCTGTAAGAGGAATTATGGCCTGCGATACAAATACCGTGGCCACCCCTTTCGTCGATTGGTACGGAATCTGGGCTGGACACGGAGGTGTCGGCCGGGACGGGTTGAGCTGGATTCAAGATCCGCCGTTGGGTGATTTGCGACTGAAGGTGCAACCTGGACGTTGGTCTGAGCCGATTTTCCATGACGCCGAACACCCTTGGGAAACCGGGGGGATGACACCTTGGTTCGTTTTTCCCGACGATGACAAGCTCAAGGTTTGGTACAGCACAAAGGGGAAAGATGGTGTCAGCTACCAGGCATACGCGGAAACCGTCGACGGCTATAACTGGGACAAACCTGAGTTGGGACTAGTCGATTATGACGGTTCCAATGCCAATAATCTGCTTCACAAGACCGACTATTTCTGGTTGCGATGTGTCTTCAAGGATCCGTCCGCATCTTCGGAGGAACGCTACAAATCGACTGTTCCCAGCGGCATGATTTTCGTGGATGGCGTTGCCGATCTGGACCTTACCAGCGAACGGTTCTTCGAGATGCACACCGCGATGCAGCACGAGGGCATGGATCCCAATCAGATTCGTGAGAAGCTGCAGATGCACCAGGTTATCAAAGGTGCGGTGTCACCGGATGGTTTTCGCTGGAGAGCACTCGACAAGCCGCTTCGGGATTTGGGCGCATCGACCTTGGACGGGGAGTATTACACCACTTTCGACGAATCCAAGTCCGAATACGTTGCCTATCACCGCGGTCATTCGGAAAGACGCCGTTGCATTCGTCGCAGCACCGCAAAGAGATTCGATGAGTGGGAAGAGCCGCAGTTCGTATTTAAACCGGACCCGCAAGATCCTATCGACGTCGATGTCTACAGTTGCGCCTATTGTCCATATCCCCACGGCAGTTTCCACCTGATGTTCTTGCCTTTCTATCACCGCTGCACTTCTACGGTCGACGTACAAATGGCGACCAGTCGAGACGGCATTCTATGGAGCCGTCCGGAGCGGGTGCCGATCATCCCCCGTGGTGAATACGAAGCCGTTTACGCGCGTCGCAATCTGGTAGAGCTCAATGGTGAGGAGTGGGGTCTGCTGTTTAACGGTACGAAAAACCGCCACGATTTCCTCACTTACACTGCTGGCGGCGGCGAAGTCGAACCAAGCGAATATCGCTGGGCACTTTGGAAACGCGATCGCCTGGTGGCTCTGGAGGCGCTGGCGGAAGCCCGCTTCACCACCGTGCAGCGAGATTGCCGCGGTGGCGAGATGCGGCTCAATTACGAGACCGAGACGGGTGGATGGATTCGAGTGGAAATCGTGCAACCGCCGGTGACGCCCCCGCAACCTGTCGAGGCTTTTCCCGGATTCGGCTTCGACGAAGCCGACGTGCTCACAGGAGACGAGCTCGACCGCATCGTCACCTGGAAGGGAAAGTCAGATCTTTCCGAATTCGAAGGCCAACAGGTGTCGCTGCGGTTTCACCTGTGCAGGGCGCGCCTCTATTCCGTGTCTATGTGACTGTGCTGCAAGCGTCCCTTCCCATTCCTTTTGCCGTTTAGTTTTCGCTGCCATCTTCTACCTCCGTCGGCAAAGAGCGCTGGGACAGTTCTTGATCCATGAGGAAGAGCGCTGCATTACTATCCCCCACCAACCGCATACGCTGGAGCATGTCGTTAAGCAATGCCTCCTCTTCCACCTGTTCGCTGACAAACCATTGCAGGAAGGTGTGTGTGGCATGATCGTGCTTCGTGTTGGCTAGTTCCACCAATTGGTAGATCGCCTCGCTGTTGCTGCGTTCGGCTTCCATCGCCCACTCGAACGCTTGCAACGGAGAATGCCATTCCTTCTTAGGGGCCTCGATGGGTAGCAGATCTATCCGACCGTCGCGGTCGACGATGAAATTGAAGATCTTATTGGCGTGCATACGTTCTTCGAGGTAGTGAATGCGCATCCAGTGGGCGAATCCTCGGAGATTGATCGCCTCGAAGTAACCCGCTAAAGACAGATATGAATAAGCGGATCTGAATTCGACGTTAATCTGTTGGTTAAGCGCAACTTCAACCTCGTTGTCTAGCATGACACCCTCCTAGGGCAATCTTTAATACAACTCAAAAGAATGCTGACCAAGCGACTACATAATGAAAACGCGTTCAAAAGAATCTATGTGACTGTGTCCATCGGCCACAAGTGCAGGATTGATGAATGTGCTGGTAGCTGGTATCATCTTCAGAAAGCCGAGGAGTGAACCAATGAAGGTTGCAGAAGTCGAAGTTACTTTGCTAGAAGTGCCACACAGCAATGAGCACCTCCAATACTGGATTCCCCAATGGCGTATCATTCAGATCTGTCGACTGGTCCTGGACAACGGCGTGGTCGGCTGGGGTGAGTCCGTCAAACACGCCATGGGTCCGGTTCCTGAGGGTGTTCACCAACGCTTGGTCGGCGAGGAAGTGGGCGCCCTATTGTGGCAAGATGATCTTGGTTACGCGGTCCAGCTTGCTTTGTTCGATGCGGTGGGGAAAGCCCTGCACGTACCTGCTCATCGTTTGTTGGGGACAAAAGTTCGCGATTGGTGTCCCCTTTCCTGGTGGACGATAGACCTCCAAGCGCAGGATTGGGCGCAACAGTGTGCGGAAGCGGTCGAGCGTGGATATACCTCAGCTAAACTGAAAACCCGAACCATGTATGATCTGCATGCAGGTATTCGCGCGATTCTCGAAGTAATCCCTCCTCAGTTCCGGCTAGATCTCGATTTCAACGGCTCCCTAGTGACGGCCGCCCAAGCGTTACCGTTGTTGAAGTCATTGGAGCAGTATGATGAAGTAGTTATGATAGAAACTCCGATTCCGCAGGGTGACATCGCGGGGAATCAGCACCTGCGCCAACGCCTCAATCGTCCCATTGCCATGCACATCGGCGATCCGCCGTTGGCCACTGCGCTCAAGCAGGACGTCACCGACGGATTCATTCTTGGAGCTCCAGCGAGGGAACTATTGAAGCTGGCTTCGATCTGCGAGGTCGCCAACAAACCGTTTTGGCTGCAGATGGCCGGCACTGGCATTACCACTGCTTGGGCTGCGCATGTCGGTGCGGTCTGCTCGCACGCACGCTGGCCGTCTATCACCTGTATGAACATCTGGGAGAGCCAGCTGATTACGGAGCCGATCGAACTGAGAAGTGGTTACTATCGGGTGCCGGAGAAACCGGGTCTTGGAGTCGAGGTCGATGAAGGGGCGTTGCAGCGTTACGCTGTGGATCGCGATGAAGCGGCCCCGCCCAAACACCTGTATCGTTACTGCCGGGCAAGCGGTGACGTTACGTATTACGGGTGTTCCTCAAAGTCCGAACTTCACGGCACCTACGTCAGAGACGGTATGCCGATCTGTGAGGCCGGCTCCAACCTCGAGATTCTGAATGATGACGGCAGCGAGTCCTTTGCAGAGCTTTACGCAGCGACGCGAGGCGGCCGAACGCTGCGTCGACTCGAGCAACCTTAAGTTACCAACGGGCTTGGCGGGTGATCAGCAGGTGTCCTTCATGAATGCTGGTTATTGCAAACATCGTGATCCAGTCGATATAGCAACGTCGAGGCTCTTTCGCGGAGAGCGGTATCGTCATTGCGGGCGACGATTCGTTGTAGAGCAGAGCGTGCCCGTTGATCACCGCTGGCCGCCATCTCCAACGCCGCCGCATCCCGTTTGTTGTTGAAGCGCTCGTCGAACTCCACGACGTGAAGATCCCATTGTTTCCAGTAATACTGGTAGCGTTCAGACGGCCAGTCGGCATACACCCTTTCCCAGGCATTGGGTTGGCTGTGGGGTTCCAGACTGCCGGCCTCGATCGGATCGGTGATTTTCTGGTAACGTGCATCTAGCGACAAGCGCAAGCACTCTGTAGTGTTGGGCATGCCCTTGTGTACGGTCATGCTGTGGAACAGGAGCACGTCGCCCTGCTCAAACGGAGTGTGCACCCACTTCCCCTCGAGGGGGTCGATTATTTCCATCCCGCCTGCACCCAGCGCCGGTCGAAAGTCGTATATACCGCTCTGGTGGGACCCCGCAGCCAGTTGTAGCCCTCCTAACTCATCCGGCATATCGCTGAGTGGAATCCACGCCGTGTAAGTATCGACGGCGCCTTGCACAGGAACAAAGTCCTGATGCGCAGGGGTAGTGAACGCGTCGCGCTGTGGAAAGATGATGCGCGCAATAATGCGCGGGTGGGGCATGACCGGTTCGCCCACCATCCTCTCCAAGAGGCCGAGCAGATCGGGATGGTGCTGAACGGCATGGAATTCGGGGAGTGCGTAGAAACGCTCGTATACCTGCATATATTTGGGTTCGGGCTCAACGCAGAACCCCTCGAGATCGGCAACGCCCCGAGCGAGTGGCGCATTGCCAACAACCCAGCCGGCATCGTGTCCAATTTCCAACATCTTCAGACGCAATTCTTCCAACATATCGGCTGACAGGAGCTGGCGCAGGAACAGGTATCCGTCGCGTGCCATGCGACGTTTCAGTTCCTCAGCCTGAGGGGCGATTTCCGTCGAGTCTAGGAACGGTTGCATACAACTCTTTCTCACTATGCAAATATGTGGTTTGTGAATCGGACGCTGCTCATTATAGGAATAGCTCCGCAGAATCGCCACCAAGAACGCATCTGAACAGATGATCGACATCGTGGAGGTGCATAAATGTGCCGTCCCTCATTTGATGGTGCACAACGGACACACCTTTTACATATTTGCGTTGACTTCAGTCCACAATCTGACGAGCGGAATTGTGGCACCACTCGCGGGGAAACATTTCGCCTCCCAATGCCAGCTACGACTATCAGTACTTCGCCGCTCCGCACAATCGCGCGTCTTGGCTTGGCGGCAACGATGCAGATGCCTGATATCCTTCTCGGGCCTACACCCCTGCGTTAGCCCAAGAGGCGTATCAAAGACAGGAGGAACGTGTGATCTCAAGCGAGACTAGTCTAAAACGAATTGTCTTGGTTCGCTTGGCACCTCAAGAAGACATTCTACTGGGACTACAAAGAGCCGTCGCGGACCATGACATCAAGAACGGTCTCATCCTCACCGGTTTCGGATCTGTGAGCCAATCCCATTTCCATGTGGTCATGAGTAATGAGCTGCCGCCGAAAGAGAGCTATCCGCAGAGCATCCAGCCGTTGGACGTGTGTTCGTTCAACGGATTCATAATGGACGGCCGGGTACACTGCCACATCGATTTTTCCGACGAGCGCAACGGCTTCGGAGGACACTTGGAGGAAGGAACGCTTGCCCTGACCTTCGCCAACATCGCCATTGGTGAAATCGAGGACAGCGTCAATATCGCCGGTTGGGATACGATAAAGGATGAATCCGAGCTTCAGTGAGAAGTGTCAGTCATTAAGGTCGTTCAGATTGCGTGTTGCTTCGAACAACACCTGTAGTGCGAACGTCACGTTGTCCACCGAAACTCGCTCATCGTGTCCGTGACAAAGCTCGAAAAAACCCGGCCCTGGCTCGTGGCGCATCGGTATGAAACCATAGATGTGCAGATCGAAATCCCTGAGAAAGCGGGCATCGGTCCCGCCGGTCTGCATGAAGGGCACCACGGTGGCATCGGGTTCGAAGGCCTGCATGGCCTCTGTCAGAGCGCAGAACAGAGGGGTCTTGTGGCTAAACTCGACGCCGGTGCTAAATTCGTCTGTCAAATCCAGTTCGACCTCGTTCCCAACTACCTCCCGCACCTCCGCTAAAAACTCTTCTTCAGTAGTTCCAGGCAATGGCCGTCCACTCAGGCCGGCGCGTGCTTCGGATGGGATCACGTTCCGCTTCAGACCCGACTCAAGCAGGGTTGGGGCGCAGGTATCGCGTACCATGGCGTCGAACATCAAACGAACATTCTCAGCGACAGGAAGCTCAGCGAGGGCAGCATCGCAACTGGAAGGATCGATTACCGCCCGCAGTAGCTCCGCAACTCGCTCGTTCGCCCGGCTTGTGGCCACTGATTCGAAAAACGCGCATACGGTCGGCGGAGGGCGGTGGGGAAGCTTGCGCTCACCCAACCGCGCCAGCGCGGGACCTAACCGAACGATCGAATTCTCACAATGTGGCACGGAACTGTGCCCCGGTTCACCACGCGCTACCACGTCTAATGAGGCACTGCCTTTCTCCGCTACTTGGCATCCATAGATAGGGGAGCCGTCGATCATTACCGCAAATCCGCCCCCCTCATTGATACCGTATTCGGCATCGAACAGCTCGGGATGGTTTCGAGCCAACCAGTCAACGCCGCTTCCAGCACCCTGCTCCTCGTCGGCGGCGGCAACGAGCACCAGATCGCGCTTCAGTGGCAGATTTAACCGGCGCGCCATCAGTAGCACCTGCAACTGCAATGCACCGGTTAGCTTCGAATCGATGGCGCCGCGGCCCCAAACGTAGCCGTCTGCCACGGTGCCGGCGAACGGGGGATGGGTCCACAGGTCCGGTTCGGCCGGTACCACATCCAGATGCGACAGGAACAGTAAGGGGCGTTCGCTACCATCACCCCGAAGACGGACCAACAGATTGCCGCGGTTTTCGGCTGCTTCTATGACTTCGGCGTCGAGTCCCGCTGCAGAGGCCTCCTGAGCAAGGGCACGTGCGAGTGCCAGCTCGTTTCCAGGCGGATTAGTGGTGTCGAAGCGGATCATGTGGCACAGCCGCTCAACAACTTGCTCAGCTTCTTTGGTCCAATCCATAACTACCCTTCTGCTATGAGTCGAGTTAGGTTTTCATAATGTGGCGGTTGGGACAAGCATTGGTGTCGGCGCTGAAGTACGAGAGACCTTCGCCGTAATATCCAGTGAAGGCCCCCTATGCCCAGCATAACCTCTACCAGTAGTGCGACACCCACACTGCTGACTGCCAATCCCGAAACAATGCACTTGCTCCATGGCGGATCTACTGACACCTCAACGTCGAATCCTGTTTCGCCGCCGGATCGGAGTGGAGGGAGGTGGTATTCTAAGCACCGGCTTAGATTCCCTCAATCATGCCCAAACTCAAGTGCTCCAAGTTGCACAACTAGCTGGACTCCCTTATGTTTGGACTCCAGCGCTATCCTACCTAAGCGCTACCCTACCCTACTTATCTCGTCGCGAGTCTCTGTATTCGGACACTGCATTTCGGTCTGTCTTGATTACCTCACCGTTTGCATTTCGCCGTATTCCCGAGCTATCAAGACAGGAGCACAATGCAGTTTAACGATCTCACATTGAATAAGGAAATCCTTCGCGCCTTAACGGAGGAAGGCTATCAGACTCCCACCGCGATTCAAGCGGCAGCGATTCCTGCTGCCTTGGCAGGAAAGGATCTCCTCGCCACCGCGCAGACAGGAACCGGCAAGACGGCGGTGTTTTCGCTGCCTATTTTGCAACGCCTCGCGTCACAACCACCCAAGGGCTGTTCAACGAGGGCGCTAGTGCTGGCCCCTACTCGCGAGCTGGCATTACAAATCGATGCTAGCTTCCGTAAGTATGGTCGTTACCTTCCATATCGTACTGGCGTCGTTTTGGGAGGGGTCTCGAAGGGACCCCAGATCAGGGCTCTGAGACGGTCAGAGATTGTGGTGGCCACTCCTGGTCGCCTGCTCGACCTGTGGCGCCAGGGGCATGCGCATTTGAAGAGCGTGGAGGTATTGGTTCTAGATGAAGCTGATCGCATGCTTGACATGGGATTCTGCCGCGACGTGCGCGCGATCATAGCTGCCATGCCTCGCGATCGTCAGACCATGATGTTCTCTGCCACGTTGTCACCCGAAGCAACTGAGCTTTCTTCCGACATTCTCCAAAGTCCGGTGGTCGCGGCTGTGACGCCATCCGCGTCGGTGCCTACCGAAGTCCTTCAGCAGGTGATGTACGTCGAACCCGCGAACAAGCGGACATTGCTGACAGAGATTCTCAACACGAAGGGTATCGGGAGGGCCCTCGTTTTCACGCGCACAAAGCACGGTGCAAACAAAGTCACGCGCCGGCTTCTGAAGGATGGCATCGCCGTCGCCGCCATCCATTCAAACAAGAGTCAATCTGCACGGCAACGGTCGTTGGGGGCCTTCGAAGGAGGACGGATAAGGGTTCTCGTGGCTACTGATATTGCTTCACGGGGAATCAACGTCGTCGGGATTTCACACGTTATCAACTACGAGGTGCCAAATGATCCGACGGTTTATGTCCACCGAATAGGCCGAACGGCTCGTGCAGGAACTAAAGGTACTGCTCTCTCTCTCTGCAGTGCGGAAGAAATTCCCTTGCTCGGGGGCATCGAAAGACTGACCCGAAGTCCCCTGTTCCCAGTGATCGATCATTCGTTTCACTCTGCTGCAATTGCGGCACTACACGACGGTAAATCTGCTCCCTCTGCACTGCGTCAGCCAACTGGGAAAAAACGACGATTCGGCCGGAAGAAGGTTGCAGTCACGTCTACAAGCAAACAGATGCGCCGTTGAATCTTGCCCTCAACTCACTACGAGAGGATTCATGAAAACATCCGACAAAGACAAGCTGCAACCCGACGCCGCGCTCGCCGATATCATCGGTGACAAACCACGCTCGCGTACCGACATTCTTCAGGATTTCTGGCGTTACATCAAAGAAGAGGGCTTACTGGATTCAAGGCGGCGCGTGGTGAGTACCGACAAGAAGCTGAAGCCTGTACTCGGGGACGAAAAGAAAGTGAACATCTTTGCGATAGCCAAACTGGTGGAAGAGCACGTCAGCTTGGTGGACAGCGTTTAAACAACAGTATGGGTGCGACCATCAAAGTGCTGGGTCCGGTCACGTCTCAGACGAGAATCACGTTTTCTTCGCGCGGCGAATTCCGCAAGATCGTTTCTGAACGAGTGGAAGCGTATTTTCGCCAACACGGACTCAGGTCGACCGGAAACTGGAGGATGTATATAAAGACGGCAATCATCTTGATTGGACTCGCCGCGTCCTATGCGGCACTCGTGTTTTTTGCCAATTCGGTCCTCACTGCAGTCGTCGCGGCGTTCTTTTTCGCACAAGGGCTGATCTTGGTGGGATTAAATATCATGCACGATGGCAATCACGGCAGTTATAGCGACAACAAATTGATCAACAAAATTATGGGATTCGCGTTGGATTTGATTGGTGGCAGCAACTTCGTCTGGCGTCACAAACACAATATTCTGCATCACACCTACACCAACGTCCACGGAGCGGACGAGGACTTACATACCGGAGGTTTACTTCGCTTGAGTCCAAATCAGGACAAACATAGGTGGCATAGGTATCAACACTTCTACGCGTTCGTTTTGTATAGTTTTCTCACCTTGACATGGGTTACCGTTGTAGATCTACGGCGTTTTTTTACCCGCAGCATATTTAACTACAGAATACCACGGGTGACGGTTGGTGACTGGGTTGTGTTGGGCGCAGCAAAGGCGATCTACTTTGGGTATATGATTGTCGTGCCGTCGCACTTCCACCCCTTTACGCATGTAGTTGTCGCTTTTGTCGGCATACACGTCCTTCAGGGATTAACGCTTTCGCTCGTATTCCAGTTAGCCCACGCAATGGAGGAAAACAGCTTTCCAAATCCCAATGGGGAACCCAGAGCCATTGAGAAGGAGTGGGCCGTCCACGAGGTGGAAGCTACGGCCAACTTCGCGATCGGAAACAGACTGGCCACATGGTATTTGGGGGGATTGAACCACCAGATCGAGCATCACCTCTTTCCCAGGGTCTGCCACATTCACTATCCAGCAATCAGCAAGATCGTACGGGCGACGTGCGAGGAATTGTCGGTTTCGTATGTCAATTACCCCACGATAAGCTCCGCCGTGATTTCTCACTACCGCTACCTACGCGCCTTGGGATAAGTGCCGTTAACGGTCAATCCTCGCGGAACCCCGCTCGAATTGATTCTACCAGCTCTACACTCTTGATCGCCTCATCCAGATTGGCGGCGGGCAATGCTACTGGACGATCTTCGAGCACGCAATCGACGAAATAACGCAGCTCCTCTTCGGTGCCACCGGTGTCCACAGCTGGCATTTCGCTGATTTTCCCGTCGCAACAGATGGTGCCCTTATTGATGCCCTCGAGAAAGACAGAGATGTCGCGGCCGTGAATCTCATACCTTTCTAGGCGGTAACCGGTGGTATAATTGAAGGCGTAGTTGGCGACACAGTTGTTTTCAAAGACTACAAGGGCGGCGTGTAGGTCGCGATACTCGGCAAAGGCGCGCCGGGCAAAGCTGTGCACCTCTGATACGTCTGCACCGGCCAGATACCGCACGACATCCACCGCGTGGATGTCGTTGGTGACCAACCAGTTGTCCATGACCTTCTGACTGCCAGCATGCCGTGACTTGGACAACATGGTCATGCTTTTGTGGAACTCACCTACGAGCTGGACGATCGGTCCGCGTTCCTCGACCATCTTCTTGGCTGTGGTGACCATAGGGTGAAAGCGCCGGTTGAGGCCAACCATCGCCTTGACACCGCTCTTGACCACGGCGTCGCGCAGTGCGGTGGTTTCGGCTACGTTCATGCCGGGCGGTTTTTCCAGGAAGGTATGTAATCCCCGTTCCACGCACTGCCGGGCAACGGGAGCATTAAGCTGGGGCGGTGTGGCTGCGAACACCACATCCAGCTCTTCGCTGTCTAGCAGCTCGTCCAGGTTTGCGTACCGTTTAGATATGTTGAATTCGTTGCCAACCGAATCCCGAGCTTCTTGCGATGGGTCGCATACGGCAACCAACTCTATCTCCTCGAAATCATTCAAAATGCTCAGGTGTTGGCGACCTTTGGGGCCTGTGCCGACCTCCGCCACACGCAATCGCGACATTTTTACCTTCCTTTCGTTGGCTTTAAGTCTCCTAGGGGAGCAAATCTAAACAAATGCACGGTTTGCATTTGTACAGGTAGCCGTTTTCCGTGCGGTGCACTGTGCACAAGATGCTGAGGAGCTCAGACCCCGTGTGCTTTCTTCCGTTGTTCCTTGGCGCTTTCCAATCTGTACATCTGACTAAACGGCAGCTGAATGCCGCCGTCGATGGTTAGGGTGCTTCCTGTGATGTATTCGTTGGCCGGATCGCACAGGAAGACGATACCCCGCCCAATTTCGTCTGGACGTCCTAGCCGGCCCCAGGGAAGTTTTGCCCCTTCTTCGGCTAGGGTTTCCTCCGAGAAAAACTTGCGCTCGCCAGGGGTGTCAATCCAACCGGGGTGCACGATGTTGACCCGTATCCGGTGGCTTACCAACTCGATGGCCGCCGTTCGCGCCATGTGATCGATGGCGGCCTTCGCCATGTTGTACGCCGTTGAGCCGGGGACCGCCATGTTGGCGTGCGGAGAGCTCACCATCACGATGTTACCCCCCTCACCACACTTCACCATGTGGATGGCCGCAGCACGTGCAAGGTAGAACGCTCCCCACATGCTCACGTCGATGGTTCTTCGGAATCCATCCATGTCGGCGCGATAGAACAACTCGCGATCACTGTAGGCGGCGTTCGAGACGGCGATGTCGAGCTTGCCGAACTCCCCAACCGTTTCATCGACGATGCGTTCGACCTCCTCTTGATCAGCTACGTCTGCTCGTGCCAGACGAGCACGCACCCCGTGGTTGCGACATTGGTCGGCTACGGCAGCCGCTTCTTCTTCAGAGCGGCTGTAGTTAATTGCTACATCGGCTCCCGCCTCTGCCAACGCAATCGCCGTGGCACTACCGATCCCCTTGGACGCCCCTGTCACCAAGGCGGTTAGCCCATTCAATATTCCCATTTTGGTTCCCTTTCAGCTTGTTTCATGCAAGGCTCAAGATTCGGGCAACACGACATGATCCACCTCACGAAGACCGTAGAGGTCACCCATCTCGCGATAGTCGGTGGCCGCGCGTGCGTTCCAGTCGTAAACGATTTCCCCGTCTTTCAATGTCATATCGCATACCAGGCGCTGGCTGCCTTCGATCTTGCCGCCGCTCACATCAGAATACCCGAAGCTTCCCGACAGCAGCTTGAGCACTGCCACGTCGCCGGCTGAGCCCACCGACAGATGACCGAGCTCCGGATGGTTGATCACCTTCGCCGCGCTGATGGTCGAGAGGCGGACTACGTCGAAAAGGGGCATGCCCATCGCGAGGAACTTGGACATGGTAGTCACCATGTCGATCATGTCCCCATTCATGCTACTTGTATGCAGGTCGGTGGAGATTGAATCGGGATAGAACCCTTGCGCCATCGCCGGAACAGCGTTGCGGAAAACGAAGCTGCCCGCGCCGTGCCCAACATCGAACAGAATTCCCCGATCGCGTGCCCGCTGCAGGTAGCTCAATACCTTGCCCTTTTCATCGATCCAGGGCACGGAGGCTCGGTACATGTGCGTGCTGATGTCGTCGGCACGTAATCTCTGCGTCACGAGCTCGTGGTAAGGTCGTTCACGGCGAAAATGACCGAAATCAATCATACAAGGCATGTCCGCTTTCGTCGCAGCTGCAAGAGTGCGATCTACCGAAGTCCAATCCGGCCCGTAGTAGTGCGCAGTTTTGATGCCTACCACCACATCCGCATTCTCGTGCGCCACCGCAGCTGTCTGCTGCGGATCCATATCGTGAACATTCTGCTCTACGACATTGGTGTTCATGCCTTGGCCGACGATGTTGACCAGCGCAAACATTCGGGTCTTGAAGCGATCGAGCACCCGAAAACGGAAATCATCGAAATTGCGCCAACCGGCGCTCCCTGTGTCCATCATGGTGGTGACACCAGCGCGGAAGCTGAAGCCGTCCGGTAGAATGCTGTTGTCACCCGCCCAGGCGTCCCGGTTCCCGGCGGTTGCGTACATATGGGTGTGAATGTCGACCAATCCCGGTGTTACGTAGAGCCCACTCACGTCGACAACGCGACCTGCGCGATCTACAGGAATATCGGTATCCACCGCTGCAACCTGGCCATTGTTAAGCGCAAGGTCTCGCGGGGAATCGACGTTGTTTTCGGGATCAATCAGGTGTCCGCCCTTTAGTATCAAATCGTAGCTCACAGAATCCTCCGCTTAGGTTAGCATCCCAACTCTTCGGTCCAATCGTAAGCCTGGGCTAATGGCGATTTCTACATCCTCCGTCATTTCGTTAGGTTCAGCGGTCGATTGAGCTCTTGGTTGCTGGTATTTTCCGATGTAACCTACCGGCCCATACTGGTCCATCAGGTTCACGTAGGTTCCGGCATTTAGCTTTGTGGCCGCCCAGCCTAGGATAGTTTGCGCTTCCACAAGTTTTCTTGGCATCACCAGATGCCTCAAGAACACGCAGTAAGTGGCGAGATCGTTCACATCGATATTCAGCACCTACTTGGTGTAACATATCTTTGGTGATGGCGCGTGCGATCTCAGGGTAATTCTCCGCCTTGAGGTAATGTTAGCTCTTGTCGGAGCTCCAGTATTTGAAGTCAGGCATGTAGATGTCCACGACCAATACCTCGACGATCTCCGGCACCACGTCCCCGGGCGTGACGAAGTTGATCTTGTAGAGTAGCCCCTCGCCTGCAAAGCCATCATCAGTGCGGCAAGCTCCTCCGGTTCCAATTCTGTGCAAACTCCCGGGCGAATCTCCCATGTCTGGAAAAATTGACATCGAAGATTGCAATGGCCAAAGAAGATGGTCCCTGAACCATTTCATCCTCGCAGGCAATCTTCCTCGCCAAAATGGGAAAAGCGCTGGGAACCAACGCGTAGCAGCCGGTCCAGCAGGCTGAACATTTCCCAGCCAGCCGGTTGACGTCACAATCCCTCGGGCAGGTGCGGCAGCCCTTCAGCTGGTCCAAAGCCTGTCAGACCCGGTCATAGAGCTGTCCCTGTTGAGACTCCGGTATGTGGACTTGAAATCAATCGGCTTGCGTGCCGCTCTCATTGAGGTAATACTCGTATCGGAAAAGAACTTGATTTGTCCGTGAGGCTATTCAAACTTATTTCCGCTGGGTACACAAGGAGGAGACCGCATGAAACAGCTGTTTATCGACGATCACCATATCGAAGAAATGAACAATCTCGCGAGGATACTGCATCAACCGGTAAAGCAAGGAGCAGTCGTGCAGCCGCAATACCGGTGGGAAAACATCGGCGTCCACATCCAGACCTCACCGATGTGGGATCCCGACGAGCAACTTTTCAAGTTGGTCTATGGAGCCGGCGCCGAGCCGCCAGATCTCAACGTCGCCGATCTAATGATGACATCCGTAAGCGCACCTACTCGCGGACAGAGTTTCTGCTGTTACGCCACCTCCAAGAATGGGGTAAACTGGGAGAAGCCGTTTCTGGAATTTTTCGAGTACGAAGGCTACAACTACAATGGCAAGCCGTTCGGTACCCAGAACAACATAATACCCAACGGCACGACCCCGGTTCGCGATCCTAACGACCCAGATCCCAAGCGACGGTACAAAGCGCAAAATCATGCGGACGGAACGCGTCTGCACAAAAAGAAGTTCGCCGTCTCTCCCGACTGCTTCGAGTGGAAATGGCTGGACGTACCGCCCATTCCCGAAGGCGGAACTTCCTCTATGACCTACGACGAAGAGAAAGGCCTCTTCATCATCATGGTGAAACGCCGCGGACCGTTCGGGCGGGCGGTATGCGTATCCACCAGCGAGGACTTCGAGAACTGGACCGACGCCGAGATGGTGTTTCACGCCGACGAACAGGACCAGGAAAACGGCCAGGAACGAATCGCCCGATTCTACGAAGATCCGGACTATTCAACACCGACGGTCAACCGGCCCAAGGAGTATAAGACCGATGTATATCAGCTCCCCGTGTTTCCGTACGAGGATCTTTATATCGGCATGCCGGTGATGTTCCATCAATGTGGTAGCCGGCCGCCCATGTACGAGAACGTTGACGGACGCAAAGTTCTCGAGCTGGTCTGCAGTCGCGACCTGCACAACTGGGAGCGGGTGGCTGACCGCGCACCGTTCATCGAGCAATCTCCAATCGGAGACGGCAGCGCTTACGACATCGCACAGCTGGGACCCGCCAACCGTCCAATAGTGCGCGATGGAGAGCTCTTGTTCTACTACGGTGGCTACCGTTTCCGTGGCATAACCCAGGAGCAAGCGTGGAATCGGGAGTATCTCGATAGCGGCGCCATCTGTCTGGCTAAGCTGCGGTTAGATGGGTTCTGCTCGCTGAAAGGAGGCATCGAACCAGGTACCGTGTTGTCGAAGCCGGTCCAGGTAGACGGCGGCGATTTGCGTGCCAATGCCGATGCCTGGCGAGGCAGCGTCAGGGCTGAACTGCTCGATGCAGCCAGTGGCCAATCTCTACCCGGATTTACAATGGACGATTGCCTGGCGCTGGATGGGGACGAGATTGATCAGCCGCTGCGCTGGAAAAGCAAAGACAACGTCTCCGAACTCAACGGGAAAACCGTTAGAGTTCGATTTTCGGTTCTGAACGCCGAGCTTTATGCGTTTTGGTTTGCTGGATAACGGTGACGATCTCGATCGATAAGTTGTCTACTGCAGCCGGTGCGCAGATTTCGGGCCTCCGCCCGTCGCAGCCCGTCCCAGACACAGATGTCTCGCTGCTTGGAAAATCTACTGGCGGATCATGGGGGTTCTTTTCTTCCGCGATCAACAGCTCAA
>CAYNZV010000003.1:58230-92334 GCA_964401715.1 uncultured Gemmatimonadaceae bacterium
AGAGGTTAGGATGAAAGCTGGCGTCGGTGAAATCGATATCACACCTCCCGTGGGCGGTTGGCTCCTTGGACCTCTCGGTCCCAGTACGGGCGTTCGCGAACGGCTATTTGCGCGGGCGCTGGCGGTGAAAGACGGCGATCTGACGTGGATCATAATCTGTCTCGATCTGGTCGGGTTCAGCATCGAATTCAACAACGAGCTACGGACGGTTATTCGGCAGTGTACTGGCGTCGGCACTGTTCTACTCAACTGTAGTCACAACCACTCAGCTCCATTTACCATACCTTGGAGTTACGGCGGCTGGCATGAACATTGCCGCGAAGAAGCCGGTTGGCTGGACCAGCTGCGAAGAGCCATTCCTGACCTAGCCCTTCACGCAACAAACTCAATGGCCCCGGCCACTCTTTGCGCCGGTCGCTCTCCTGTGGATGTAGGCATTAATCGCCGGCTCGACACGGACGAAGGCATCATAATGGCCCCAAATCCGGGTGGACCGTGCATGCCTTGGGTCGATGTCCTTGGAGTGTTCCGAGACGATCGACTGTTGGCGGTGCTCTTCAGCCACGCCGCCCATCCAGTCATCGTGCACAACAGCCCGTTGATCTGTGCTGATTATCCAGGCTCCGCTGCAGCCCACATACGAGAAGAGCTGGGGGAAGACGTTCTGCCGCTCTTCGCGCAAGGATTTGGAGGCGACATCAATGGGCATCCATTGCGCGGTGGTCACGAAGTGGCGGAAATGGTCGGCAGACGACTCGGGACCGCGGCCGTGGTTGCCTTGGAACACAGCGTTTCACTGCAGTGCTCCAGATTCCGAACTGCCAGTACGACGTTGACCCTTCAATGCGAGCAAATGCCATCAGCTGTCGAATGCGATCGAGAGATCCAAGAAGCGGAGAACAGGCTGACCGAACTCGAACCAGAGCGCCGCTGGATCATCGAAGATCGCATTTGTTGCTTGCGTGAACTTAAGGGGATGATTGTTTCCAATAATCTCCCAAGCATACCACTGGAGATCAGTTTGCTTGCCTGCGGAAATGAATGGGCATTGCTGACGATGCAACACGAACTTTTCAGTGAATACGGCCTCTGGTTCAATTCGAAGTTCGGCTTCCGACATGCCATGACCTGCGCCTACACCAACGGCTGCGAGGCGTACATCCCTACGGACAAGGACCTGAAAATGGGCCCGCTGGGCGGCTATGAAGCTTCTAATTTCCCATCTGCCAAATCTGCCGGCTTGGTCTACCGCAATCGCTTGGCACCTCGGCCGGGAATTGAAGGACTGATCAAGAAAGCGGTAGAGGAACTGGTAGAACAGTAGGGAGGATAGGTATGCGAGGTAGTCTCACAGACCACGGCCTCTCTAAGGCAATTTGTTTAATGACGGTTCGACTCCGTTACTAGTTTGAACACGTCGAGGGCTCTTTCAGCGAGTTCGGGATCGAGGATGGTCAGCTTGTCGATTTGTTTGCGCGCGGTGGTAGGGTCTCGCAACAGGAAGTAGGAAAGAGCTAGTTTGTAGTGAGTAAGGGCACGACTACCGTTCAACTCAAGCGCCTTCTGGTAAAACTTGGCTGCCGATAGGTGATTATTGACGGCGCTGTACGCGACCCCGATCCAATGGTACATATTAGCGGCGTCTTCCCTTTTCAGCCACCGGAAAATACCGCCCGACAACAGGTGAACGTCGGCCAACTTCGGCTTCAAAGACAGCACCTTGTTAAACGCTGCAAGAGCATTCTCCGGTTGCTTTAGGTCCATGTAGGTCAGCCCCAATAGGTAGGCGATTTAGGCAGACGCCGGTCGCAGATCCAATGCCCGTTGCAAGGAGCCTGTTGCCAGCGCGTTATTGCCAAGTCTGTTTTGCGCCAAGCCGAGGTTGTAGTGGAGATCTGCGTTTGGGGGATTTCCCTTGCTTGCTCGTCCGAACGCCTCTACGGCGTCCCGGTAGCGGCCGAGCTTGCCGTACAACACACCGAGGTCGAAGAGTGCCACGGATTTCTCGGGGTGAAGTTTCACCGCGGTTACCAGAGCGTTTACAGCCCGAGGGACGTCATTCTGGAGGAGAAAGCCGTCGGCGGCATGGGACAGGGTCTCGGCTGCCAAACGCAGAGCTGGATCAGAGCGGTCAACCTCCGTCAGTTGAGCAATGGAGACGTCAAAAGCTGCGTCTCCATTGCTGATGTTGCTGGCAATGTCATAGATGGTCTTCACTGTCGACAGCTTCCAGCTGTTGGGGAACTCGTCCAGGCCGAGCTGAACGATCTCGGCGATGGGCGAACCGTCAATCAACAAGCTGTTGCACAGATCGACATACGTCTGCTCCCGATCGATAACGCGATCGCCGGCGTAGCGTAGAGCGCTTTCGAAGTGTTCGGTGCTTTGTTTCGGCTTGCGAAGCTCGAACTGAAAGACAGCCGCTGTTCGATGAGGAAATCCGCGAAATTGAGCAAGAACCAGCAGACTGGAACAAACGATGGCCCGATGCAACCAAGGAAAACGATCTTTCCCACATTGGCGCTCGTTTTCCGGCCTAACCACCTCGTAACATTTTGCAGATAGATCGCGGTCAATACGGACAAGCCCAGACTCGGAAAATAGAGATATCTAGACGGTCCTGAGGTGCCCTCCAAGAAGGAGCTCGGCACCCTGTTCAGAAATGGCAGCATCATAAGCAGAATCCACGCCAGCCACGTAACTTCCAGTCTTTCGTTCCTCAATCCTACGAGCACGGCAAGAATCAGAACCAGGATGCCCACGACCAGTTCCCATGCCGGAAATTCGTAGACAGGGACGAGCAACCAATGCGCGGTGGTGAACAAGCGCCCCAAGAGCCACAACGAGTACTTGATAAGATGGTCTGCACTAGGAAGGTGCAGGCTGTGATAACTCTGAAGGGAATGGGAGAAAGAATACACCAACGGCAAAACAGCACCGACTGCGACTACCGTTGCCGGACCCAAAAGAGCGACAACCGTCTTGATCGGCGGCTTTTTGGAGGTGGCCGCATTGTACACGACGAAAGCACAGAAAGGAACGAGAACTATCAGCGCTGCGTGGGCGAGCACGCTCAGTAACAAGAAGAGAGTAAAGAGAGCAGATCTCGCCACGGCTCGGTTCTGTGCCGGCCCCAAGCAGGAATACACGGTTGCCAGTCCGAAGGCCAGTCCGGCCGTGTACGACAATCCGGAAATGAAAAATACACGAAAATGCGCCGTGGTTGTAAGGAAGAGAACTGAAGCGACAAAGCACGTGTCCCACCCAAGCCCCAGTCTCCTGCCGACCGCAACCAACATGACGGAAACGGCGACATGGAAGAGGATTACGGTCGTGCCAAAGGCCTCCGGGTTCTGACCAAAGACCTCATGGCACATCCAGAATAACAGATCGACCGTCGGTCGGGGTGCGTTGTAGTCAGGATAGAATAGCGACCAGAAGTGTTGGCTAATCCTGGAGCTTTGCACCAGGTACGATTCGTCGTCGCCGTCGGTGACTCCGACCGTAGTGCACTGGAGCACCAAAACAATGGCAGCCAAAGCACAGAGAACACCGGGCAGGTGCCAGTATGCCCGACCGTTCATGAGTGCGACTCGCTTGGCGTCCGAATCAGCATGGCCGACAGTCAAAGGAATCCAAGGCGACCTCCTCAACCAAGTGATGCGGTGATCACTAGGTTGAGGAGGTGATCCACCCGAGCGTCATACCCCGGATGGATCACCGTTGTCGAATCCAACTCGGCAACAATGGCGGGACCTGAGATCACCTGCTCCGCTGCCAGTTGATACCGATCGTATACTGGACAGTCAGTGTAGCCGTTGGTTTCGACAAAGTACACCGATCGGCTCGTTCGCCGCGCATTCTCAACATTATCCCTTATCTTTTGCAGTTTTTTCAATTTTGGTTTGGAGATCTTACCTATCGCCGTCAATCGAAGATTCACCAATTCAACCGGCTCGTCGGGGGCGCTGAATCCGTACGCCCTGTCGTGCTCCATGAGAAAACGAGTTCGGAGCTCCTGAACATCGACGGGAGTCAGCTGCCGACTGGGTGCCGTAACGGCGAGCTCATGGCTTTGTCCCACAAAACGCAAGTCTAGCTGACGCACGAACTCACAGTCCTGTGTCACGCCCTCTTCTCGTTCCAGCGCCATCCGTCCGTGATTTTCGAGCTCAGAATAAGCCACTTCCAACCCAGTAACGTCGAGTTGGTCGAGACGCTGGATCCAGGTCGTTGAGAAATCGTGTTTGAGATCGGTGACCAGCAGCCCCAACGCGGAAAACGTGCCGGGACTCACGGGCACGATGAGCGTCGGCATCTCAGTTTCGACGGCCAAGCGGTTAGCATGCAACGGCCCCGCGCCGCCGAACGCCACCAGAACGAACTCCCGGGGATCATACCCTTTTTGCACCGACACCAAACGTAGCGCGTTGACCATCGCCGCGTTGGCGATTTCGACGATGCCGTAGGCAGCTTCGACGACGTCCATTCCCAGCGGCTTGGCGCACTGCTGTTCAATTGCTTGTCGCGCTGCGTCTCGGTTCAGTTTCATTCTGCCGCCAAGAAACAGATCGGGTTGGATCCGCCCCAGCACCACGTTGGCGTCGGTGATGGTGGGTTTGAGGCCGCCCTGTCCGTAACAGACCGGTCCCGGATCCGCGCCGGCACTCTGCGGACCGACGCGCAGGATTCCACCCTCATCCACCCAGGCGATGGAGCCACCGCCGGCTCCGATTTCCACCAGGTCGATCACCGGGGTGCGTATAGGATAACCTCCGCCACGTTGGGACCCGAGACCGGCGCGGGCTTCTGATCCCACCTCGTACTCTTTAGTTACTGTGGGCGATCCATCTTGGATGAGCCCAGTCTTGGCAGTGGTACCTCCCATGTCGAAGGAGATGATGTCCCGGTGTCCAAGAATGTCGCCTAGATGGGTAGCGGAAATGACCCCGGCAGCAGGACCGGATTCCACCATAAACACAGGTTTGCGAATGGCTTCCGAAAAAGTAAAAACGCCCCCACCGCTCTGCATCAGCAGGAGTTCGGCGTTGAACCCTTCGTTAAGCAGCCTGTCCTGGATACGCTCGAGGTAACGTCCCACCACCGGCCCTATACTGGCGTTGATAACCGTAGTGCTGGCGCGGTAATATTCGCGAAACTCCGGCGCAACATCCGATGACAACGACAGCACCGCCTCGGGAAAAAACTCGCTGACGATGACGCCCAGGCGACGTTCGTGGTCTGGATTACGGTAGGCGTGAAGCAGACAGACGGCTATCGCTTCCACCTTCTCGTCCTTCAATCGAGCAACGACCCGTTGTGCCTTCTCCTCATCGAATGGCGTCAACACCTGACCTTTTGCATCCAAACGTTCAGTCACGCCAAAACACAGATGGCGTGGAACCAGCGGTTTCGGTTTCTGGAATTGCAGGTCGTAGAGGGAAGGTCGGATCTGGCGAGCAATCTCCAGCATGTCGCGATAACCTTCGGTGGTAATGAACCCCGTGCGCGCGACGGTGCCTTCGATGATGGCGTTGGTAGCTACCGTGGTGCCGTGGACAATGTAAGCGACCTCACCGGCGCCAACCTCAGCCGCTTTGAGTATTTCGTTCGTTGCTTCGATGAAACCGGTGGAAGGGTCTTTTAATGTGGAGGGCACCTTGCCGATCCGAAACTCTCCCGTTTCTTCGTTCAGTAAGATGGCGTCAGTGAAGGTACCACCGACGTCGATGCCGAGCCTATACGCCATCGCGCAATCGTGTGGTTCCCGCCTCGTCCACGGACCAGGTATCTGGATCGATCACCACCCCATATACGTCGCAGGCACGATCGACGCTGACCTTGCCGTCGCGCACATCCACCAAGACCGCCTGCGGATCGCGTTCTCTTGCCGGTCCGTAACCGCCGCCGCCACAGGTGCGGTAGCTGATCACGTCACCCGGCTCGAGAGACACGGTGGTCTTCGAGCCCATTTCCATGGCCTCCCCGTCTGGATTGAGTACGAACCGGGCTTTGAGCCCTTCCTCTCCTCCAAACAATCCCCAGGGGCCCCAGCGATCGCGGTCGGCTAGGATCGTGAAGGATGCGTGGTCCGGGAACAGGTAGTCGCGTCGCAGGCCGAGGCCCCCACGCTGTTTGCCAGCTCCTTCCGACTCGTTCACCAGTTCATACCGGACAATGCGCAAGGGATAGTTGATCTCGATCTCTTCAATGGGAGCATTTTCGGTGTTTTGCCCGTGGGCTTGAACGGCGTCGTCCCCGTCGCGGGTAGCACGGCCGCCGTACCCACCGGCGAGCGCTTCATAAAAGGCGTAGTACTCATCGGTGCGCGTATCGATCCCGCCAAAGCCCACTTGGAACATGCATGCTTTGGTGCCGGCGGGCACGCGCTCGGGTACAGCTTGAGACAACGCTTTCAGCATCACATCCACCAGACGGGTCTGAGTCTCCCATCCACCCACGACCGGGCTGGGAGGCCGGCAGTTGGTCACCGTACCCTTCGGCGCAATCATCTTTACGGTGTCGTAGAAACCTGAGTTGACCGGGATGTCTGGATCGATCAGGCACTTCAGCACATAGGCACAGCCAGCGAAGGTTTGGGCATAGGTGGAGTTCACCGGCGCCGCTCGCTGTGGGTCAGAGCCGGTGGCGTCGAACTCAACATGGTCTTCGGCAATGGTCACCATCGCTTTGAGGTACACCGGTCGATCGGTGAACGCGTCGTTGTCGACGTGCCCGTCGGCTGAAAAGCTCCCTTGGGGAAGCTTGGCGATACTCGCGCGGGTGCGGCGGCGCGTGTAGTCGAGAAGCTCATTCATATAGAAACGCACTGTCTCCGGTCCCTCCCGCTCGATGAGGAACTGGAGTCGGCGGGATCCGGTGTTGTTGGCGGCCACTTGGGCGCGGAAGTCGCCCGCCGTCTCTCGTTTTGAGCGGATCTGCGACAGAACCAGCCGGAAGACGTCATTGTCTATTTTGCCCTTCGTGACCAGCTTCACTCCGGGAATGATGATACCTTCCTGAAATACCTCCTTGAAAGCGCCGATGCTGGCCGGCGCTCCACCGCCGACGTCGACGTGGTGAGCTAGACAAGCGAGGTAGCCGAATAGATTACCGTCGTGATGAACAGGCGAAATCAAGGTGATGTCGTTGAGATGAACACCCCCCAGATACGGATCGTTTGCCAGGATGCCATCACTCGGTTCCAAGGTCTGCGGACCATAGTTCTGGATCACCGTGGGTACAGATATGGCGAGGGACCCCAAATGTACCGGTTGTCCGGAGGCTTGGGCTACAACGTTCAGGTTGCTGTCGAATAGGGCGCAGGAAAAGTCGGCGCGGGTCTTGATGTTGGTGGAGTAGGCGCTGCGGCGCAACGCGATGGTCATCTCTTCGGTCGTTTCGACCAGGGCATTGCGGATGACCTCGAACTTTACAGGATCGAATCTGTCAGCAGCGGGCATGGCGGAGTCCTTCGCTTCTGAAACGCAGCGAAGTTAGGGATTCGCATCAGATGAGTCCACACAGTAGGCAACAGGTCATGCATCGTCCTTGAAGACATCGGTCACTGCGCTTACGCATATTTCGAGGACATCTTGTCGATTAGCATGGAGGCCGTTTTTTTGGTGGCTCTAATTGTTTTTATATATCAGTAGTCTTCACGCCCATTCTCAGGAGGTAAAGGCCTGAATGTTGCGACGTTTGCTCGTCCCGGGTGCTCGCCTACTCACAGGCTGGACGGTCGCGTGCGCAGCGAAAGAGATTTAGATCAAACGCACGGTTCCCCCAGAGTTGGCAGTTAAATCCAGCAGTAAAATATGCATTTTTGAGCAGTCGAACCGGGACGGCCGACTCGAAGATTGCATCGCCGACGGCTATGCGAGCACTTGGCGGTGAATCCGGATATCTACGGTGTACGCTGCCAAACGAAAGAAAAAGCGAACTCCTAAGATAGATTGGCTTACAGAGCGGCTGTCGACATGCAGCACGCACGGAACAAGAATCCCATCTGGATGATCAGGACATATGTAGCTGCTTACAATACCCCGAAGGTGATCTCGAGCAGGGAGACAACGTCTGTGACGAAAGCTGCATTATACTCCACGACGGAAACAGGTGTTCATCAATGATTAGAACGTCTCAGCTTTATGGAAGTAGCTGCGTGGACCGATAAAATCCCAAACTCATTAGGGCATCGGCGGACTCCAAGCAGGTCTGCATCGATGTGAGTGTTGGAAGGAGCTTGTAAATGCCTTCCTTTCCACCAATGAATTTCCAGATATGTTGGAGGCGAAGTTGCAAGGAGAAATTTCTGTCGAGGGGACCGGCACTGAATGGACAAAGAATACGCGAGCTGCCTAATGACAGCTTGTGCATGCAAGGAATTGGTGCAGACGTCATCCCCTAATTAATCGCTTTAAACTGTTGCACTCCAAAGCTCTTAAGGGCGTCAATTTCAAAAGATGCCCTTAACAAAATCTCGTACGAGCAGTTGTTCGGAGAATGAGGAATGATTAGTCTCCGGACACCGCCGACTTTGGTTGCAATACCAGTTTCCATTGAAACTCGAGGTGATATGCGGACTTATACGCGGAAGCGAGGAATTACTCGCAACGCAAACAGAGGACTTTGATGCTGCCGCAGACCGATACGAAAAAGTGTTTCCGACTTCGCTGTGCGAAGATGCTTTGAGTTGTGCTTTCAGCTTAATCCGCCATCAATTTTGCTAATATCTATGGGCGACTCGTATGCCGCACCGTTTTGAGTCCTGGGACGGTCGTACCAGTGCCTCGGTAGGATGTTGTTTCCAAGACCTTATGGCGGATGTATTTGATTTTTTGTAAGAATGGCCGCAAACACTGTCCGAAGGAAGATTTCAGGGCGTCTTTTCTCTGGCGCGACGAGCGTTTGAGTCTCCATGACTGTTAAGTGCTTGTTTTTAGGATGAAATTTTTGCGAGAAGCTGGTACAAAGGGCCAACAGCTTAACAAGGAAGAAATTCGCAAGGTACCGGCCTCACTTCCATTACCCGAGTCTGAATCAGCAATGCAAGACTTCTACCGATTCTTTATTTGGCACCTTTTAAGGAGAGCCGTTAATGGAAACTTCAGACCAGATCCTATCTGAGTTACGCAAGCTCAACGCCACCCTGAACGATTTGACATCACACATTGGAAAGATGTGTTCAGATGTTAACACGTTGTGCAACGGCTTGAATTCGATTCCACAACTTCCCGATGTCAGTGCAGAAGGTGAAAAAGCAACCGATTCCACTCCGCCTACTGCCGAACTGGTCTCGGCGCGCAAACATGTCACTGTCGTTTTCGCAGATATTTCTGGTTTTACTGCTATGAGCGAGAAACTAGATCCCGAAGAAGTGAGTAATATGATGAACGATTGCCTAACTCGAATGGCAGACATCGTCACTAGTTACCAGGGATACGTGGACAAATTTATTGGTGATTGTCTCATGGCACTGTTTGGGGCTCCAGTGGCCCACGAGAACGACGCCGAATTGGCTGTAAGGGCCGCGTTAGACATGAATCAAGCGATAATCGATTACAACAAGAACTTGCCCATCAAGCTGGAGAAACCACTCACTTTGCACACCGGAGTAAATACCGGCCTGGTTGTGGCAGGAAATGTCGGCTCCGGTCAAAAGCTTGAATACACGGTCATGGGAGATACTGTCAATCTTGCCAGTCGCTTAGAATCCACAGCTTCTTCTGGTCAGATTTTTATAAGCAAGTACACGCATAACTTAGTCAAAGGCATTTTCAATTTTACCGAGCATGACCCAATTCAGGTAAAAGGAAAAAAAGATCCCGTACAAGTCTATGAGGTCATCGGAGTGCGCTCAGCAGAAGAGCGACGCAGCGACTTAGTCGCCTTGAGTGCAAAGGAACTGGTCGGCCGAGACCGCGAAATGGATATCATTAAGAAGCGCATCGACCAGGCTTTCGAGAAAGAAACACAAGTTGCCTTGCTTAAATCTGACGCAGGCATTGGAAAGAGTCGGATTCACAAAGAAATAGAAACTTATCTAACCAATAAGGACGTAGAGGTAATTTATGGTCGTTGTCATTCTTTCAGACAGTCGTCCAGTTATTTTTTGTTTATAGAAATTTTGCAGGATTTGTTCGGGATAGGATCTGACGACGCGCCAGAAGCCATACCGGAAAAATTCGTAGAGGGCCTCACCTTGCTTACAGGTGAAGCACCCGACATCCTGAGCGATGAAGGCAAAAAAGCGGTCGTTTTCTTAGGCCACATTATGGGGATAGAGTTCGAAGATTACTACGACATCCCTATTGACCAAATGACTGATGTTGACATCAAGCAATCCGTTTTACTGGCAATACGCTGGCTATTGGAACAGATGGCAAGAACACGGCCGCTCATATTAGTCTTGGAGGATTTGCATTTCGCCGACCCTGAAAGCTTGGATGTTATTTCATACTTGCTTAAGACCGTGTCAAAAAAGGCCATGATGCTTCTTCTGTATCTACGTCCGGAGGACACTTCTCCATCCTCGAAACTTTCATTGATTGCTCGTAAGGCCCTTGGCGACCTTTACACAGAGATTGAACTCGAACGGCTCAATTCAGATGAGAGTGACAAACTCGTGAGAAGCCTCTTGGGATCGGAAGTAATTCCCACCGAAATTTTGGACATGGTGAAGGAGCGTGCAGATGGCAATCCTTCATTCATTGAAGCAATAATTCAGGCACTTCATGAAGAAGATGTAGTCGAGGTGCAAGAAGGAGAACCGTTAAAGATATTGAAGCCAATCGACAGCATTGAAATACCCGGAAGCATCCAAGGCCTTGTGGTGTCCTGCTTGGACAGACTGCCGGCGCAGCATAAACATTTGTTGCAGTGGGCATCTGTAATTGGCCCAGTGTTTGAACACGTACTTTTGGAGGAAGTTGCAAAAGACCAAAATATGGCGGCAAGTATAGAGGCACTTACTGACAGAAAATTGATTTTTGAATCAAAATCTTTTCCGGAAATCGAATACAGCTTTACAAGCGTATTGGTACAGGAATGCTCTTACGCCGGCTTGCTTCTGAAGCAGCAACGAGAAATGCATGTTGCCGTTGCCGAGGCTATCTTACGGGCTTATGAGGCTCGTATTGATGAGCACTTTGATTCATTAGGCCGACATTATTACAAGGCGGAAGACTTCAATCAAGCATACGAATACAGTGTAAAGGCTGGGATGCGAGCCAAAGGGATGCATGCTCCCGTAGAAGCAATTTTGCTTTTTAACCGCGCTATCGAGTGTGTCGAACAAGTACAGAAGCCGGAAATTCCGATTGGCGACGTCTATCAGGCCATTGCGGAGGTGTACGAAGTGAATGGCGATCTCGATTTAGCCATTGAATGGCGGGAGAAATTAGCCTCTTTGCTTGAGGACGATCAGGAGAAGGGAGATTGCTTGCGCCAAGTTGGAAGAATCTGGGAGAAAAAGGGGGATCAAGACAAATCCCTCCAAATGTATTCGGAGGCCTTTCAGATTTTGGAAAACCATCCCGAATCCATCGAAATGGGCAGAACACTATTGAATGAAAGTTGGATTCTCAATAGGCAACGTAAATCGGAAAAAGCAGTAGATAAATGTCGGAAAGCCCTTGAATTATTTGAAAAGCATGAATCGGAAGAAGACGTAGCCGATGCTCATAATAATCTTGCAGTTTTCTATGAACACAGTGGCGACCTTGACCTTGCCTTGGAGCATAATCAAAAGTGTATAGATCTTCTTTCCTTGGGTGATAACAGGCGTAAGCTTGGCAATGCTTACTTGTCGTTGGGTTATGTACACAGTAAACGCAAAGCCCTCAATGATGCACTTTCATGTTTTGAGCAATCGGTTCAAACACAGGAGGTCATTGCAAATCGTATAGGGATGGCAACATCTTTGATGGCTAAGGGTAGGTGTTACCTGGATCTGTCAGATTACAATGGCGCGGAGGCGACTCTCCGAGCATCGCGAAATATTTTCAGAGAGGCTGAGCTCGGTTTTAGGGTTGTGGCCAACAACCTTTCATTAGCGAAAGTGTATTTAGAGAACGACGACACGAAATCCGCTTCGGAATGCCTAGAAGAGGCCCACACTATAGCGAGTGAACAAAATCGGACGGCTGATCTCGCACGAGTCAGTCACCTTGAGGCACTCGTGCTAATTAAAGATGGCGCGGATCCTAAAGAAAAATTTGAAGCCGCGATCGCAAAATTTGAGTCTATAGGACGGTCTCGCGAAGCGAAAGCAGTCTTAGAGGACTATGAATCGTACAATATGCAACAAAAAAATTAGTAGGGACGGCAGAAATAAGCCACACGAAAGATCCGTGCAAAATCAATACGGTCCAAAGGGTTGCACAATTCAGCAAATAAAGTCTATAAAAACTTTCAAAACAGGTCCTTGAATCCCTTCTTAAGCTCCATATGATACGATCCTGCTACAATTAGCAGGAATCGATCGGCCACAAGCGCTATTTGTGACCCGTAACTTCTGCGTAAAAAAGAAAACTCCAAACGAGACCAGTAGTGCCTTCGCTATTGGATAGATTCGGATCTTTTATCTTTGTGAGTTTTCAAGAATTCTTGAATCGTACGAGTCAATTCTTCGAACCTCGGGTCATCTTTAACCAGAGATAGATAACGCATGGCGTGTAGGGTAGCCTTGTCGGATCGATTCGTCTTGTCGTACGCAAATGCCAGCCATGCATGTGCACGTGCGTAAGTCGGCGCGAGGGACACTGCTCTCAAACCTCTTCTGATACCTTGTTCGACCAGACCTTGCTTGGAGCACAATACAGCGGCATTGTACAGGATACGGGCATCTTCTGGATGACGGGACATTCCCTGCTCGAATTCGGCCAACGCCTTGTTGGTTAGTCTCGCTTCTGTGTACAACATTCCCTGAACGAGCTCAGGTGGGTAGGTCAGGTAGAACGGCGCCGGGTCATCGTTCAACCATCTGTCTAGAAGCTCCACTGAACGGTCAGTGTGGTTGATATACACCCAAGGTGCCGTGTTGAGAGCCGAAAATGCCACGCCCCACGCCAGCAGATATCGCCTCAAGCCAGGATAATTCTCAGATCCTACCAGACGGGCGACGCCGTACACCGCAACCAACGTCACCGAAATTCCAGCGAAACATTTCAAGTCCCAGTCCCTGCTCCCCAACATAAAATTCAACGTCAGGGAACCATACAGCTGAGTCCCTGCAGACAAGATCAGGAAAATCCCGTATGTATTTGGGCGCCGGCGCTTTTTACATATCGCCAACCCGCAGAGTATCAATAGTGGCCATGCCGCGGGTGCACCCAGCACCTGGGCATTGATCCACTCCCAGAGATGCATGGTCGAAAAGACCGCGTAAGGTTGCTCGGCATCTGAGAAGAGCGGCAGCCACGGCACGTGCAGGGACGCGATCAGCCCTAGGGCATATCTGGCTCCCAGAAAAGCAGCAATGGTCAAGGCTATCAGATAGCGAGATGCGCATCGCAGCCGCGGATATTTCGCTTGCAACTCGACATAGCACAAATAGATCCATGCGGGAATACAAGCGGCCATCATCACGTGCATGAATACGCCACAAAGCAGTAATAATGTGGGCCACCAAAGCGATCCCTCACGTGCCAGCGATCTCCACCCCGTCCACGAAAATGCCAAAAGGAAGACCGGCATGGGCGCATACACCTCGATATAGCCGAAGAAATACTGGATTGTGCCGACAAAGAGCAGACATCCCACCGCTAGTGCGCGTACGGATAGATGGCTCTTTATCCGATTCGCCCACAAGCAAGTAAAGTAGACGTATGGTGCTCCCCAAAAAACGCTGAACACCTGCATGGTAAAGACTTCACCCCTGCCCCATGGGGCCAGGACACCGTTCAACCAGATCAGCAGATGCATGATGCCCAGCTCTTCCCCGGGCCCCTGTCCGCGAGTTAAGTCGTCTGCCCTCAGATATCCATCACCTAAAAAACCGTACTTCTGACGGAACATCCAGAATATGACCCAACTCGCCACGGCCAAGCCGACGAACAGAACTTGCGGATTCCGTCGGATTCTATCGGATATCAATTGCGATATCAGACGGAATACCCCGCTTTGGACGCCGGGAATGAGAACCAGAATCATGGAGCAGTATGCGCAAGCAGCTATCCAGCCAGGATAGAACTGCCAGAATTGCCATCCCCAGCAGCGCTTCGGGAATATCCACCCATCAAGGGTAATCTTAGGAAGGAGATAACCCGTAAAAGCATGCAAGCCAACCCACAGAGCTATAACGGTAACGTATTGCACAGTCAGTCGGTCGGTAGTCAAAATGACCTTAGGCGTGGGTCGATTGCCCTGGATTTTCCTAACCCGTGTCAAAGTGGTGCGCCGCGAACTACATAACCCTCAACACGACTCCTCAATTGTCAGTTTTCCCACTTTGGCCATGCATTGCGTCACCCATAGCTTCCTTCTCTTCTTAAAGTTGGCAAAAGGACAGTCGAATCTGGAAAAGTGGGACCCTGCACGAAGATAAGCCGCTTGCTACCTGAAGCTAGGAAGGAGCGGTCGCTATTACGTCTATGCGTAGGATGTGGCACGAGAGAGGGCGAAGTCCCCGAAATTGTAGTCTACGACGTTACTACTTCGAAGAAAAATCGTGAAGTACGGAATTGCTTTGGGCAGTTGGTATCTATGCCGTTCAAAAAAAGATGAGACACGGAGTGCAGAGAAAGATCGACTGTAGCTATATAAAGATTGGGCAGGCAGGGTGTTGTCTCACCGCTAGGTTCAACAGACAATTAACGCTTCACAGGTAAATATCGGTGAGAAATACCTTTGGCTGCGCATTGAACTCTCTGGTGGAATCCCCATATACGTAGATGCTCTTCACTCCGATTAGACCCATTTATGTTAATCCGTGGAAAAACGTGAAAATTTTTTGTCGTCTTTGGTGATGTTTGCCAGTGAGTGACGACCTGGTCTTCGCACAACAAGACTATTGTATATCCACATTCTTTAGCTATTCTTATCCCATCGTGCGTATGCCAGCCGTTGGGGAACGCAAAAATAGCGGGAGCAACTCCGACCTCGCGCCTAATTCGTTCTCTGCTTTCTTTTATCTCTTGCACCAGCACAACCTCATCTGCTCGGCCCAAATTTCGATGCTTCATACCATGCGAACCAATGTGAAATCCCAAAGCATTACACTGCCTGATTTCATCCCAGTTCAGCAACGGCGGCAATGAATGTGTCGGCAAATCTACTGCCAGTTTATCTATCCAACGGTCTCTTTCTTCGTCTTCAATAGATGAAAGTTGGCGAGCGACTGAAATTAAGTCCGCTTCTGTCGGCTGGTTGCTAATTGACACTTCGTTGCCATTCGGCAGTTGAATTACCTTTCCGCTGTTTCTCCTCATAAAAGTACCGACCACTTGTGTCCAAGGGGGAATCTGCTCATCGACTACACTGGGACAAATATTAAGATGAGCCGGAAGACCTAATTCTGTTAAAATAGGTACTGCGTTGATCAAGAAGTCTGCATAACCATCATCAAAGCTCAATGCCATAAGAGGCTTGTCGGGATAGTCTTCGATTGTGCCTATCCGCTCCAATGGAATAATACACGCTTCTTGGGACAACGCTTGCATGAGTTTACGGAAAACATCAACTGGCATGGGCGGCCATTGTGGGTCATAGGCTCCGCCGACTCGATGAAATGTTAGGATGCTCATTTCGCGACCTCGCACTCGCAAGTTGCGCAGTAACCAAGGCAAGCCGGCATTCTCAAGCAACAAAAAAATCAGACGCCTCATAAGCACCTCAACAAACCTGGGCTGCGTCTTATTTGACCCACCTACCGACTCTCCTCCGCACATCAGTGGAAATCAAGATATTACCCATAGTACTATGGCCGACTATCCGTCCCGTATGATATATACACCTGCGCACGAGTCGTCCGAATAAACGAACTGATCGCTTCCACTGTACCATCTGCAAATCCGATCTCAGACACAAACCGCGGTATTCGGTATGGAATCTGCCTTCCTTCAGCGCTTGTAAGAGCGGCGTACTGTCCAAGTCTTCGAGTTCTTTTAGTACTACAACAAGGTCAATTCTATCAGATAAGTTGTGGTAATCTACACCACCAACGGCATAGATCTCCTTTTTCCTTCTTAGCTCTTCAAATAGCTCCCAGTTATCTTTCGGCAGAAAATAACCACCGTCAAAACGCAAATTCCACACCTCTATCAAATCGTAAAAAGGTTCAATTATTTTGACCGTTTTGCCCAATTTTCGAGGATGTGGAAGTATTGCGAGTAGGTCATGCTTTTTTTTGTGTGACCAGATCTGATCAATATCTACTGCATTTATATAAGCCTCACGGCCAAAAACTAGTATTTCTATTCGTTTGCTTTCATCTTCGAACGTATATTCCAATCCTGGAACGAGTAACAGGTCATCTGTAGAAAGGGACTGACATCTCTCGACGTAATGCTCAAAATCGACAGCACTTAGATCTTCGACGTGTTCAGTTAAAAGTGCAAAATTGAGTTGTTGCCGACCCAAGATGCTGACAAGCTCATCCAGGTCGTTCTCACCGTCGTGGGAATAACTAGAATGTATATGGACAATACCTCGAAAAGTTTTATTTGCCATTGTTTTTATACCTGCCCCCTGAACAGCATCCGCAGTTCACACCAAGCCGGACGCATATCGTCGAAATTGAACGTGTCGAATCGAGGGTATCGTAGGCAATCTACCATCATTTGAATCAGGGTCTTACAGCGACCAGGAAACTCACCTGGGTATTCTGCCGGTTTGCCCTTCATCACCTTGTACAAGTGCATAACTTCTCCCCCCAACCAATGCGAACCAACCCCTACTTTATAATTAGATTGGGTCGAGGGTAGTTTCTCACCTTGCTTCATGCGCAGTAACAGCGCGGGAAAATCCATTCCTGCTATGTTGCAAAGTGCTAGAGACAACCAAAACCTGCCGTTTATTTCGATAAGTTTTGCGGTGCCGTCTTTTGCATCGCGCTTGAATTCCACCATCGCAACCCCACGCCACTTCAAAGCTCTCAACAGGGACACTGCATATCCATAGGCATCCTCGGGAAGTGCGGTGGAAATGCGAAAACATCCTCCAGATCCGAGCGGATCGGCTTCTCTGATCCTTCTATGTGCGAACGCACCGACGGGCTCTCCATCCTGCATCAGGAGAAATATCCCAAAACCATAACCCGCAATGAATTCCTGAATGATGGGACGGGGATGTTGCGCCGCAAGCGATGTGTACGCATCACACAAAGCTGGGCGGCTACGCACATAACGGTGTCTGCCGCAGTTCACAATCTCGTCACCGACAAAAGCTGCTGAATGTTTGGGTTTTATGATGCAGTCCTGTGGTATCTTTGACAGGAGGCCGGCCAGTTCTTCTCCACTGTCACATATCCATGTTTGTGGCACGGGGATGTTCAACTGACGAGCTATTTCGATCGTCATCAGTTTGTCGTACGCGCGGGACATCGCCCCAGTAGGAGGGAGATCGGTAAGAAGAGACGGAGACAATCGGTGACGGAAGCGATCAAGGGCCAACGCAGATGCAGTCGTCGTCCAGAACAGATGGTCGATTGCATGGGAGTGGTAAATCTGGTTAATCCAATCAACATATGTTCTGGCGTACTCAGGCGAACAGGCCGCAACTAAATGTTCATACGCATAGCGTGAGCGACCTGCGATGGCCTGCGGCAGTGTAGACGCCACGAGGACCCTATGCCCCAAACGTCCCAGCGAACGGACAATTGTAAGCGCGCTAAAGGAGTGTCCGTCGAGGACTAGTACGGTTGCCATTTACGCTTAGTGCCGGTTATGGTCATCCAGGCATAGGCTAAACGACGAGTAAAATACGTCGTATTCTGCCGTCTTTTTTCTGCCGTAAACTTCCATTGAAATTTATCCTGTGCAATCTTCGCCAGTCGACATTTTTGATCAGATTACCTTAGTGCAGTCGGCAAAGTGTCTACATCCTCCGGTGGAACGAGAAGCCATGGAGGCATTCTCTATAATCTCATTGTTCGACCCGACATCCGATGCAATGACCTGTAAACCAGCAGACAGTGTTTGTAGGGCTACAATAAACAATCCTTCTTAGGGTGAGGGTCGTAGAAAATATCCGGCCTCTGCAAATAAAGATTGTCGTCGAGCTGTGCAGATTCCATTATTGACAAATTGAATATTGCCCGCGTTTTGACATGTCTGACGACCTCATCTCGCTGCGTATTTTCACCCGCCCCAATCAATAGTTTAACAGAATGTGTTTGTACTAATATTTCAAATGGTGTTACCGGATTGAGATGGTGTCCTTCGTCCCCAGCTCTCTTGGGTTGAAATGCGAGCGTTCAGCCGCAGCGGCTTTCGGATCGGCTATAGGGCTTCGTTCTGCCGTTAATAGTCTACACCACGCACGCCGTCGAACACTCTTCCCAGCGCGTCCAGTCGGGCATGAACGTCCGATGAAAGTCGGCCCAAAACTGCGCAGCCGACGTTTTCCTCCAATTGTTCCACTGTCGCCGCACCAGGAATCACGGTGGCTACATCCATGTCCGCCAGCAGAAATCGCATTGCAAGCGCAGCCAGACTGAGCCCGGTCTCTTGATGGATCTCGTAGAGCTCTTTAAATCGAGCTCGGAGGTCGTCGTCCATCCAATCGGGAGGATGCTCTATCCACTCTTCACGAGGAACGGCCAGTTCCCCCTGTTGCAGAGGCGCTCCGAGTACCACACCTTGGCCCAATTCCTTGGTTAGTGGCAGAAGGTACTGTCTCGCGTTGCGCCAGATCAGGCTATACTGAAATCCAACCAGTACGACGTCTACAGGGAGAGTGATCTCCTGCAGTATCTTCGCCAGGAGGTGAGCATTATTTCCGGAAATGCCAAGATGCTTTGCCATTCCTTGCTCCTTGGCCCACAACAGGAACTGCGTCACCGGCGCGTTAGCGTAGTCGTAAACGTCGTCTACGCAGATGTGCCGCGTTTTACGCGGCGTGACCTCGTTCTGCCAATATACCCTCCAATCGGCCTCGTGGATGTACAGGATATCCACACAATCGCGCCGCAGGGCCCGCAGCGTCTGCTCCAACTGCGCCTTGAAGGCGTTCACCTCGCGGTACGGGCCGGTCCGCCAGTCCCATCGTCCGCATTTTGTTCCCAAGAGATACGGTTCGTTTCGCCCTTGGAGAGCATCGCCTAGGACTTCCTGAGAATTTCCGTAGAGGGGAGCGGTGTCGAAATAGTTCACTCCCAGTTCCAAAGCGCGTTGGACAACACGCATAGCTTCATCGCGCACCGTCGCACCTTTATGGATGAAGGCCCCGCCCAAGCCAATCTCAGTAACCTCCAGACCTGTCTTTCCTAACTGCCGTTTGCCGATCCCGGTCATACTTCAAGTCTCTTTGAGTGAAATTCCGGCTGGCCTTCAAGTACGTAGTTTAAGGCGCCAGTCCTAGCGCACGTCACAATTCTGCCTGCCCAAGGTTTTTCGCAGGGGTTGGTGTTACGCGGTAGCGTTGATCAGCTTGCATCTTGCCCTGACTTACCTTATCTCTCCACGCCGACATAAATCCGGTGGCAGCGCTTTTGCCATCGCTGGTAAGAAAGCGTGCCGCTCGTACGTGATGCCAAGCCTGTTGCACATGTCGACACAAATCCGATCCACCTGGTGCACCTCCATTCTGAAGCACACCAGCTGTTTGATCAACAGTTGCTTCAAGGAAGTGGGATGATGCTCTGCCAAGTCTTGTTCCAAAGATTCAGCTCGAAGCTCAATGCCACGCTTGAAGAGTTCGTCCTTCTCGAGGTAGCAATCCAACAGTTGTCGCTGTAATTCCTTCTGGCTTTTGCACAGTCGAGAGGTGTTTTACTGACCGTTGGGTCGTTCTGCTCGGCCGTGATCCAGCCGGAGAGCTGGCTATTCGCATCCCATATCATATATCTAATTTTGGCCGACGCTCACTCCTTTGTCCTTCATGTACTGTTTAAAGCCATCAATGTTCTCAATGCCCTCTTCTATCACTGCACAATAAATGTCCTGGCTTGTATAAGTCTTTCGATAGCCAGAATCCTGCCAACAGGCCTCTTTGATGAAGAGAATTTTACGGCGTCGTGAAGACGTCAGCTCCGCTATGAGCCGTTCGGTAAACGAAAGTCGTTGCTTGCATTCTTGGGAATCAATCGCCCAAATATCTAACTTCCAAGCATCTTTCCTCTCATCACCCAAGTACACCCCCCAATAAAGGCCTGATGGTAGATTAGGAGTTTGGGCAATTCGTTCATTGCGGAAGCTCATTTTTATAGGCGCCAAACGGGACGCGATCTTACCTCCAAGACGAAAGAATAACTCCTCAGAAAGTGCCTGTTGTTCCAGATAGATATCTAAATCTCTCCAGGTCATGAGCTGCAAAGCGTAACTGCCCGTAATATGAGGAATGCCATATTCTTCGAGTAATCCTCTCAAGTCCTTTGATCCAAGAAGGTCATCGGCTTCCTGACGGAGTATCTTATCACGCTGTATAAGATCTTGAGTCATCAGCAAATTATGAGTGTTGGCTAACTAATTGTATTTGAGTTCAGATTCCGAAAAACATCTGTTCACAGAAATAAGGCGAACTGCTGATGTTGTGTGACGAAATTTAGTCGTATGCGAGTAGACGCCAAGGTCGCTGAGATCGAGCAAAGATAGGATTCGTGTGCCTCTTGAGTTACAGTGCGGTGGAGAAAACCTTCGCCTGCTTTAGGTGTAGCCTAACCGCCACTTCCTTTCCTTTGAGTGCTGACAAATCGCCACTGCCATTCCAATGGACCAATCGAGCAACCTCGTCTCCTGTCAGGGTCTCTGCCTCGGTCAAAGAAAAACCGTCGAACGCGTTTATTTCACGTGGCGGCGTCGAAGGCGGACGCACCAACTCCACCTTAACCCAACCTTCAGCTTCCGTCCGATAGTTCAACCGCATCTCGGTACCGGCGCAGACCCGCATGTTGAGCACCACCCTGCCTTCACCTATCGCCTCTAAACCAGCGAGACGGTCCGGTTTCCACATTGCCCAACGGGGTTCAACCGAATCCGGCTTACGCGGAGCAGCACCTCGCGAGCGCATGTCGTGTTTACGCTGGTGTCCGACAAATGCCAGGCGCCAGTCTCCCTCATCGGGAGCAGTCAGGTTAGGCACGGCGTAAAGGCTGCCGTATTCCCCACCTTCGTAGGAAAGGTCGATAATTGGTGTGCGTTCCGGACGTTGCCACAGATAGCTGTCACGCCTCACCGCCAATTGAGTATCTACAGTGGACTCGACCCGGTGATAAAAGGAGGGAAACATGAGATAGAAACGCAGGCCATTTGGATAAATCGTATAACATGAATTGTAGATGTCGTCGCTGATGTCATCCTGGGGATCAGCTACCAGGCAGGAACGCAGATTCTCGAAGTCTGCGAATTTTGCGCTGTCGGCTCGCCGAACCTGGCGCCGTCGCTCGTCACTTCCACCACGCAAGTAGAGCACGTATCGGCTCTCGAACGGATCGTAGGTGATCAAGTTGTGGGTATCCAGCGCCGTGGCGCCGACATCGATGAGTGATTCCTCGAGATTGGTCCAGCGGAGCCCATCTGGTGAGACAGAGGCACGCACCTCCGCGTGCATTTGGATCTTCTTGCGTCGGTCCTCTGGAGAGACACCGCCGGCATCCATATCCCGCAGCAGCTTCTTTACCTCTTTCTGGGTCATGGTGGGATCGTGTTTACCGTCACGGAAGTAGCGGCCTTTGGGTCCGATCGATTTGTATCTCGATTCTGCCGGAGCTTGGGGATCCTGCAGGATACATTGCAAAAAGTGGTCTCAGCCGCGGCTGATGATGTTGTTTTTCGTCGAGCCTTCGTACTCCACCAAGTCGAGCTCGGGGCGGTCCCATTCGAAACCGTCAGCACTCTCTGCGTAACAGACAAAGCTGCCTAGATCTGTGTTGTATTTACTGGTGCCGTACCACAGGCGATATCGCCCATCTTCGTAGGAAACAGTGTTGATGTGAAACCGAGCTTTTTCCTCCCAGGGGCGCTCGGCATGTAGAAAGATATCCGACTTCAGAGCCGGCTCGATCCGCAGTTTCACGTTTACGGGTGGATCGTCTGACCACAAGGTGCCATCTTCTTCGATTTTGCGGTGCGACGGCCATATCCCGCGATGATCCAAAAATGGTAAGGGAATCGGATTGTCATTCTTCATTGGTTTCCCGTTCTGATAGGCTGAAATTATTAAAAAGCGCGCCGAGATTTGTAGTGCCAATTGCGAACAAATCGATTCGCAAAGGAACCAAATCTAACATCTCTTATTCTTCCCGTCTTATCCGGGCGTTTCACTTGTCGGTTTGATGCAGTTGCACCTTTTAGGCAGATTTCCGATCTCATGGTAGATCCGAAAGGAGCTCATATGATAGTGAACAACGGTGGGCCGATGCAGTCCATTGCCGAAGCCACCCGTTTCTCTTTCGACGACTAGTCCATTGCACTCAGCAAAAACCTGCTAATGGATCTCATCCCGGCGCGAAAGACACCTTGTCGAAACTGCTTCTATCTCAGCTTACGACGATGTGGCCAACGATAGAGGGGGGCCACGAAGCCGGCCTCCGGGTATTTTGGCCGAGCTCTCATCCCCAAGCAATGACGACAGCGCGTTCTTGGAGTAGCTCCCAGATTTAGTGGTGACGGATTGACCGTCCGTTGCACTAGGCCAGGCGGCAAACGGAGAGATAACAATGCCAGGTTGTTTTCGCAGCGATCCAGGGAAGTGTCTTCCAGCAGGACGTTGATGTGCGCATCTATCTTGGGTGGTAGTTGTTTGCGCTCGACGGAACCACAATTTCCGGAGACATCGAAGTTCCTGTCGATCAACACCGACCGTGGTACCATGAGGTACCGGTGACAACCGGATCGCACCCATGCTGACTGCGGCTGATCATCGGCACATGAAGGAGAAGGGATATCTGGTCATCCCCAACGCTGTTCCTCCCGAGGACTTGGCGGCCGTGGTCGACGGCATCTGGAGCCACATGCGGATGGACCGCAACAATCCAGACTCCTGGTACGAGGACCCGAACGCCGACAAGCTGCAGAAGTACGGATTTATGCGGCAGATGCACACGCCAGCGATGTGGCGCGTGCGCCAGAGCCCCAGAATTCACCGGGTCTTCGCGGATCTGTGGGGAACGGAGAACCTGTGGATTAACATCGACCGCTGCATCCTCAAGCCACCGCTCCGGGTCGACAGGCCGGAGTGGGGAGTGACCGACGACCCGCGCGGCTTGCTGCACTGGGACTTCCCGGTTGCGACTACCCCGAAGCGCTTCAAGCTGTTTCAGGCGGTGGTCTATCTGGAGGAAACTGCAGCAGACCAAGGAACGTTCCAGTGCGTCCCGGGGTTCCAGAATCGCTACGAGGCTTGGCACGTCTCAAGGAACGGCGACTTCGAGTTTGGGTTCAGCAACGGTGTGCCGATGGAGCAGGGACTGGAGAGCCCAACGCCCATCGCGGGGAAGGCCGGCGATCTTTTAGTTTGGGATTCGTTCAATCCTCACGGCCATTGTTGCAACACTTCGTCGAAACCGCGCCTGGCTCAGTTCATGACTATGTGGCCAGCGACAGAGGAGGGCCACGAAGCCGGCCTCCGGGTATTCTGGCCGAGCTCATTCCCAAGCAATGACGGCAGCGCACTGGGGGAAAAGTGCGGCGGGCTACAAGCCGAGCGCCGTAGCCGGATAGCGCAGTGGCGGGAGGGGCTGCAGACAGACTTCGGGCGGCCGGTGCCGGAGAGGGTTGACAGTCAAGATGATGTGCCATCGAGCCCGCTCAGCTCGCTCGGACGAAAGATTCTCGGATTGGATCCATGGCCGGCTGAGTAATTTGCATTGGAGCGCAAGGGTAGCCTGACCTACGTCCTGCAGACTCCATGGTTGCGTTCGAGGAGAGACAATGACAGTAGATGAAAACATTGTTCGTTTGAAGGAAGAGGGATGGTGCCTGGTCGATGATGTAATTCCTGATAACGCGATCACAGCTATACGTGAAGGTCTGGACTCAGCCGATTTACCAGAAGATACCTTCGGCGGCGGGCAGCCAGGCCCTGGGAAAAAGGTTCGCTCGGTAATCAACCACAATCAATCATTTGCGCCGTACCTTGTGGAAGACAGGGTGCTGGGTCCCTGCGAGGCGTTGCTCGGACCGCATGTGCGAATCTTGGAGACCCTTTACAGTTCCGATATCTGCACAGACCGCGGCCGCTGGCACGCAGATTGGCCCTTCGCTCAAGACGATTCGATACCTGGGCGCATACCGCCGCCTTATCCCGATGTGGTCATGGGAATTACCACGATATGGATGCTTGTGCCGTTCACGCCTGGAAACGGCGGTACGTTGCTGATACCCGGTACGCACAAGGAGCCGAACAACCCCACGGGAGATTATTACGGTATCCGCCCCTTCGAACCACATCCGGACGAGCTTCAGGTCGAGGGTAACGCAGGCAGCGTGTTGATGTTCGACGCTCGTCTATGGCATGCTCGACCGATCAACTATTCCGGCGTTTTGCGACCGATGCTCCGAGTGCTCTACGTCCCTTGGTGGATGAACCTTGAAGTGTTCAAAGGAGGTTCGTTGGAGCGTTTACGCCTGGTTGAGGAACAAGGTTTGGAGTGGCCGACCGTCGAGCTGATTCCGGCGGATGTGTATGCGAAGCTGCCCGGGGATGTAAAGGCGGTATTCGGTCACTGGGTGGGGCGTTAGCCCAAGTCCCTCTAGTCCGACCTTCAATGTGATCAGGAAGTGGGATTTGGCCACGCCCATGCGGTATGGTACGGTGCGGCGGGTCCGTCTGTTTCGACGTGCCAAGCGGCAAAGGTGGAGGTCCGAAATGACAATAGAACTGGCAATTCGATGAAGACCGTAGAGCGATTCAAGAAGGCCAGAGACAAGGGATGTGACTTTCTCTTGAAACAGCTTGGGCCAACTGGCGAGTTTCCAGCCGGCCAACCCGAATTGGATCAGTACTACAAAACACTGACTGCTTTTCAGGTCTGTGGTCATAATGAGGCGGCGAACCAGCTCTGCTGCTGGATTCGCGCTGAGGGCATGACCGAGGGGGGGGACTTTCGTCCGCGCGGCGAATCGGCGTCCGGCCATGCTTACGCCTACCTCAATGCTTGGGTGATTATGGGGGCTCACAGGTTGGGGCAATTCGATATTTCCTCGGCGGGTATCGACTTCCTGTCCCGGTTTCACGATAAGCAGACAGGCGGCTTTTACTCCAGTCGCGATGAGCGCGAAGCCGCAACCAAACAAGATCTGATGGTCACCTGTATGTGTGGCCTGGCCTTTTTGTATGAGCCTCGCTTGGAGACCGCCCGCGGCGTTGGTGTCTGGTTGAGGAATCTCATGGAAACCCAACCCGATTTCCCACAGCGTTTGTATCCCGTCTGTAGTCGTGCCCACGGTCTCCATACCGTGCCTGAGCCGGGAGCCGAACTTCGTTACGTAGTGGTGGCCGACGCCCAAGAGGATCAGACGTTCTTTAATCCTGGCATCGCTGCCGGGTTTCTCTGTCGCCTCTACCAGGCCACTCGGGAAAAAGAATGGCTAGAACTGGCGATGACCTACATGCGTTTTGCAGAGATTGCAAGCGATGAGTTATTTCGCTTGGTCCGGGCAGGGAAGGTTGGTTGGGCGGCTTCATTGCTTTTTACGTTGACCCGAGAGGAGAAGTACCTATCGATGGCGATCAGGATAGGTAATAATCTTTTGGCACTGCAATCCGAGCACGGATATTGGTCCGGTGTCGGCCAAACAACGCCGAACAACGATTCAACTGCAGAGAGGGTGGTCTGGATGGATGAGATTGCCCAGGTGGCTGGTATGTAATCCGACAAGGAGTGGAGAACTCCGAGATCGCAATGAAATTCGGATACGTTGAATCGAATTGGCGTCCGCTCGCATCAAAAATTGGCTGCGACGTTCCGTATGTTCCCTAATCCATAAAACGGCTGATGAGCACGAAGGTCGTACGCAGCTTGATTTGCCAAGAAGTAGACCCATGTCTTCAGACCGCCCGCATCTAAACCGGATCAGTTCTACTACTCAGCGTTTAGCGGAAATACCATACGAAAAAAGGGTGTGTCGCATTGAGGCCCACTATCCCCCTCCGCCGGAAGGGACGCTTCATTGCCCGTGGCGGACCGCAGTCTGTACATACCGGGCGGTTGAACCTTGAGCGCGAATGCTGACGCATTGCTTGCGTTCCGGGACCTTTGTCAATTCGTTTCTTGCCATCGCCGCCGCTTCCCGTACGTGTTGCGCTAGCCGTCGGGTGCTTTCCGATCAAATGGGAGGTCCGTAATCTGAAAAACCCACTAGGGCACGCACGAACATGGTCATGCTGTCGAAATCCCGACTATCGCGGAACTTGGTATCGTATTCGCGCTGGTCTTTCTTGATGCCGAGGATCGTTATCAGCTCGTAGCCGAGGTGCCCGCTGCGATTAGTAATGGTCATGAAAGCGGTGCGCTGCTCGTAGCTGTTGCGATCGGCCGTGTTGTCGGTCAGGTAGTAGGGCAAAGGGCCAGTACCTTGAAAACCGACCCGCAACGAGGTCCGCGGCATCAGCTGATACTCTACCCGAAGGATCGGGATTGAGCGGATCTCCGACAGCAGATTGATATTGCGCTCCTGATCCCGCAAGCGCAAAGACATGAGTTTGTACTGGGGCGTCAGGTTCAGCCTGCCCCAGTGCCGTGTAAACTCCACTCGTGTTACCGAGGTCCAGAAATCCAAGCGCCGTTTCTGCTGAAATGTCTTGTTGTAGAGCTCGCCCCCCTGCTGCCAGTTGAAGCGCACTTGCAGCTTCTGGCTCACCGTCACCGTAGAGAATGGATTCAGCCGCAGGTCCATGTAGGTCTCGTTCACGTAACTGTCCTGATAGCGCAGAATGTCGGGGACGAATCTGGTTTCGAACAGCGGAGGTTTATCGAACAATTGTGCGGACGGAAAACTGGAGTTGAGGGTCAGACCATTGACGTCGAACTGCAAGTTCCGGATCGGCGTATCGTCCAGGGTCACGAACTCGTCCCGGATGTCATCCCGCACACGGCGCAGATTGTTTTCGAGGGAAAAGCGTCGACGCCCGTCGACGCCCCGAATGTCCATCGTCAACAGCCCATAGGTACTATGGCTGCGGCCGGAGCCCGCGATTTCATCCACCGCGTAGTGGCCGACGGCTAACCAGAGCTGTGGGCTCAGGTTGAACTGCGCGAAGAGGTGATACCCCCGCTGGTCCGGATCGTACGGGTAATCCACCTCGCCGTCGTCTTCCCGCGCATCCGGCTCGTCGTTGTTGTTACGATCCAGGCCGTAGAGATAGATGTTGGGCTCCACGTCGTACATCAGGAAAGCCTCTTTGTAATCCGGAGTGCCATCGCCGTCCCGGTTCGTGTCTGGAAAGCCGTCGTTGTCTTCGTCCTGGGCCAGATGCACTCCGTCCAGGTCCCAGTCGCGATTGTCGTTGGTAAATCCGACGATATTTCCGATGCGCCGATCGGGGAAGCGGTCTCCATCGTCGTTGTCCTCCACCAGATCCCAGTACACCGTCTCGTTGAGCATGCCGTGGAGGTGGGTGTCCCTGAATGTCTCTTCGTCCAAAAACGTGCGGTAGGAGGTGGTGAACTCGGAATTGAGGGAGAAGGCTTCGAGGCCGCAACGACCCCCCTTGAACCAGTGGGTCGCGTTGATGAAATAGGCGTCATCCGTCTGCGAAAAGCGCGGGCTCGCACCGGTCATTACGGCGCCTGCCTCCTGCGCCGGATAACGCGAGTACAGCGCCGACCGCGCATATTCTGCATTCAGTTCCAGGCCAAGTAGTGTCAAATAGACGTCGGTGCTGTATATGAAAATGCCGGTATCTTCACCCACGTGGACACGCACCCGTTTGAGATTGGTCAGGTCCTGCACGTTGCCTTTCGAACGCAACAGGTTCTTGTAGAAGGTGCTCGAGTACCGGGCGTGATACGTCTTCCCCCTGGTGTTCACCTCGTACAACGTCGCCACGTCCACTTTGTAGTCGTTGCCCAACATTACCTCGATCTCTACCGACGCCACGGCCGACTCTTGAGATACGTCGAAGAGAAAGGCCAGCTCCTTGTCGCCGTCGGCTGTCAGCACGCTGCCAGGCAACTCGATATGGAAATTCTCGACGAGTCCCTGAAGATTGGCAACTGAGCTGATATCCTCGCCCAGTTCGTGGTCGCGGCGCACGAGGTAGTCGGAGAAGAGCGGTACTTCATCGCGCCCGCGGTAGAAACGACGGTGGCCCTGAAACAGGGTGTAATCGACGGCGCGGAAGCGGCCCGCTGCCGCGGAGACCGTGCCCACTTGTGGCCGGATGCCGGCGGGATGGCTCACCACCAGCGGTACGATATCGGCACGGACTTCGCCGTTGACGATAAACCGCACGTCCTGCACGTGGGCGCCACCGATACCGTCGTCGGGCGAATCGTCGGAAAACCGCACGATCACCCAGTCCATAGGCGGCTGGTCGGGACGCAACACTCCCTTAAGACTGTTGTTGCCCTGGGTGCTGCGATAGACATGGGAGTTGACAGCGTTGAAGCCCACAATGCCCACGCCCAGATCTGCCTGCAGGCGACCGCCCATGAGCAGGGTCGAATCGTCGGCGAAGTGGGTCCTGTCGATCGCCCAAGTGGAGAACAAGGTCTGGTGACCGTGCGGCCGCTCGATCCGCGAAGCCATTGCGGTTGCCTTGAATTTCGGGAGCGCCAGATCGAATCGAGCGCCGTTGAAATCAGTCATGGACAGGGTCAGGGGCGACAACCGCGCGATCAGGTTGTCGCCGGCAACAAAAGTAAATCCCCACTCCCCGTACCCGTCCTTCATCACCGCCATTCCGTCGTAGACCTTCTCCCACGGACGACTGAAATACTCGTTCGGCTTGAAGATGCCGCTGCCATATGTTTGTCCGGGGGTGCGGGTCTCCTCCCAGAAGTAGAGGTCGTAGCCGGTGGTCAGATAGTCTCCCATGGGGCCGTAAAAGGTGCGCGGCGTGTCGTCGTAGGGCCGGGTGTGATTCCGGTAGTTGGAAAAATTCTGCAGCGCAAGGTTGTTGTAGAGCGGCCGTTCCCAACGCAGATACGGCCGAGATTGGTATATCTCGTCAACACCGTGCAGGCTTTCCCGCTGTGCGGACGCGCTGCACACCAGGGCCAGCGCGGTTGCGAGGAATACGGCAGTGTGGCTCTGCACCTTAACGGGGATCCTCAATCCGTGACCCAACTTTCAAGTTACCGAATACAGCACGACGTAGACAGGAGGATGTGGGTCGATTTTTCGTCATGGCGGTGACCGTACCAACTCCCCTGCGCCCTTCTCGCTCCCTGCAAACGTCCGTCGGGGAGCGTCGGAATAGGCGTATCCGTTGATCAGGATCCTCCGAAGACCAGTCTGCAAAAAACTGCCCCTTCCGTTGACGTCCGCGAAGAAACCTTTGTGAATCCCCTATTGACGCCGTCCTGATGCCAGCCGAATGCGACCGTAATACCAGGCATCTTTATATGCGCGTTATTGATGAGGTAGTTAATTTCGTCAGAACCGAGCAACTGGGAAGCCAGATGCAACAGTCTGGGGTGGCGCCCGTAATTCAGCAGCACCGGTACTGCACCGCCGACCCAGGCTATCTTGCGGATCTCGAATTTCGTTGTCTCCCCGTCCATGCAGCTGAGGTCGAAATAAGAGCCGTCGTACCCGATGTTGTGAGCATCGTCCGGGTTGAAATCGGGATCTCTAACAATCTCCTCGGCGATTTCGAGAAGCCGATCGAAATCGCCGAGGAGATCTCCGACATTTACCGATCGACGAAGAACTCTTCGGCAGTAGTAAAACCGATATCGAAGAACTCCTCGATCTGCTGATTATTCAATTCTCGATTTATCCGAAGCACCTTTCACCTGAGTATGCAATTTTTGTTGTGCCGGACCATTCCTATGTCACGAGGTACGAGGATACAATGACGAAAGTACCTGATCTCATTCTCCATGTGGGCAGTGATTCAAGGCCAGGCACTGGAGCGACAACGTCGCCGCCTTGAATATGCCGCCGATGTGCGGTGCCATGTCTTTTGTGTCACGATCCCGTCTCGCGGTCAGAGAGAAAACGAGAACAGCTTAGCCTGACGGAGCTGGACGCGCACACATAGTCTCTTCCCCTTGAGCAAGGCAAGACTGGAGCTTCCGTTCCAACGCACCTGCGCACAAGGCTCATCCCCCTTCAGGGGCTCGCACTCGGCAAAGGAAAATCCCTCCAGAGGTTTCACCTGAGTTGCAGGATAGATCGCGCGATCTATCAGCTCCATTCGAATCCATCCGTGGGGTTTGGTCTCGAAGTTGACCGTTAGTGTCTCACCTTGACATTCACGTTCATGCAGCGTGACGCTTCCTTCCACCGAGGCCTCCAAAGCAACCAATCGATCCGGCTTCCAGCTAGCCCACCACATCGTGTACCCCTGATACCCGGGCGGATTATCGGCATCATGCAGTCTGTCGGTGGCGGAAACCAGTAGCGCCCACTGGTCCTCAGCCAGTTTCACAAGGCTTGGGCTGGCGTAGATCATCCCGGTTCTTCCGCTGCCCTCGGGGCCCAGCGGAAGAACCGGCCTTCTCTCCGGGAATGTCCAATTGAGGCCGTCTCTACTTACTGCCAGATACACGTCCACCGAGTCCGTTTCTCGATGGTATACACTCGGAAACATCAGGTGAAATCTACCGCGTCTGTCGATTGCGCCCGCCTCCAGCCGGTATCCGTCTCCCGGATAAGGAACGTATACGGAATTGTAGAAGTCGACCGTCGGCGGAAACTGAGAGTCCGGCTGCAGAACCACCGATGGATCGGGCCAGTGCCAGAAGTCATCCGTCTCGGCTCTGCCGATCACCCGGCGGCCGCCGAGGGCGATACGAATGTACCCGATGTACTTCTCCAGCAAATCGTCATAGTGGATATATCCGCATCCCTCACTGTTTTCCAGTATCGGCTCATCGGCCTTGGTCCAGTGCAGGCCGTCAGGTGAAACGGCGGCAGACAGAAACCGTCCTATCCGCGCCTCCGTACCGAATATCTGTGCGTCGGTGAACCCCTGACCGCGCAGGTCGGCGACGAGCCGTTCCACGTTTGCGCTTCCGGTAAAAGATTGGCCCCGGTATTGTGCCCGGTGTTCCCGGTCAACGAGTTTGTAGCGATCCTGACTGCCGCCATTGGGATCACGAAACATCGCACCGGCGGCAACCGCTCTGGGATAGACGATACCGTTATTCTTGGATCCGTTGTGTTCGTACAACCCTACCTTGGCAGTTTTCCACTCCAACGCATCCTGACTCTCTGCATAGAGCATCGATCCCGGAGACCAATCGTCTGCAGTTATGTAGCTGCGGCTGTACCACATGCGATAGATGCCGTGCTCACGCATGACGTTGCCGCCCTGGTTTTCGAAGGTCTCCGCGCCGTCTATACGCAATGGTTCGGACATGCTGGGTTCCTGCAGGGAGAGCTGCACCCCTTTAGGTATTTCGCTTCCCCATGCGGTGCCGTCATCATTGAAACCGACGGCGCCCGCCCATATTCCATACCAGTCCAAGAACGGCTCTCGATCTAATCTCGCTTCCGTCATGACACTCTCCTTTTGTGCGTCTCGTCGGGGGTGTTTGATGGGTATGGAAGAGACCAGCCAGTGAAAGCAACGGCGAACAGCTATGCCCGGTTCGATCGTGCGCGTCTGAACGGCACTTTCGGGCTCTGGTCTCAGCCGGCAGGTACACTTCACCCGCGATCCCACTGGCTTTGAATTGTACGATAATCTTGATTGGGTTTTCCGGAAACGCGGCGCTCGCCGGGAGCCCTAACAGCAGTGGCGTGCCGGTCAGCAGCGTTAGTCTAATCACAGTCTCCAATCCTCTGGTAGCTCTATATTCAATGTTAAACATCGTTGTCACGGCTAGTTACCGTGCGCTCTAGCCGGTCTTGTCAGCCGTTATTGTTAGGTAAGGAGATATTGAGCTGCTGATCACTTCCTGGTGAGTGTTCGATATCATTTGCCGGGTAATGTGTTCAGCATCAGGCGCGTCGACCTGGCGAAATGCACGCAGCATAGCACGCCAAGAGGTGATCGAGGCCCGTCGCCGGTTAGCAATCCGAGCTGGGCATAGCGAGCCACCTGCCGGGCCAGCTGTAAGATCATTGCCCGTAGGCGGCTGTTGCCGCATTGGTCCAATAACACAAACGCCATTTGTGTAGACACCTCGGCGTGGGTCGTCGCCTGCTCCGGCTCCAGAGCTTTCATTTGTTTGAACAGCCCGTCCAAGGTCTGCAAATCTTGCTTGCGGGCCTGCCCGGCAAATAGCCGTGCCGCCAAACCGAACAGATTGGCCCGAATGACAAAAATCTCGTCTATTTTGGCCACCATAATTGGGAGACCCGTGCCCCCCGTCGCGGCAGTATCTGCACAACGCTTCTCTGATCGGGCCGTGGCTGACGTGATATGTCTCCGCAAGTTGTCGCTCAGGGATGGCGTCGCCTGGCTTTAGCAGTTCTTGCAAAATGTCTTCGGCGATCTGATTGGCTATTTGCTCACCCAAGGAAAGCGGATGTTCAGCTGCCAGTAATGGCATCATGCGACCCCTGCTAGAGGGTGTGATCAGGAGCTGCTTATAGCTGCAGGGCCCGTTGTCATACCCGAGAAAAACGGCCGGTCACCCTTGACCGTGGTGCGTCGCATCAAGCGGCGATAGCGCTGATCAAAATCCGTCGCCCGGTGCATAGTCGAACGGTTGTCCCATATCACCAGATCGTTCGGTTGCCACCGATGGCGATACAAAAACTGCTTTTGCGTTGCAAAATCACTGACCTCAATTATCAGCGAGCGGCCTTCGGCTTCAGGCATTTCATCGATACGCGCGGTCAGTCCTTCGGAAAGATAAATTGTAGACGCTCCGGTAATGGGATGAGTGCGCAAGGCCGGGTGAGAAACCGGCGGCGTCCGCGCTTTCTCGGAGTCGCTCAATGGCGGGCGATGGGCGAGATAGGTTCGGTAGTGCCAGGTGTAGTCGTGAACGCCGTGCAAGCCGGTCAAGCGTTCGGCAAGATCTAACGACAACGCGTCATAAGCCGCCCGAGTGCTGGCGAATTCGGTATCACCACCCTGTGGCGGGCACTCCACGCCATAGAGGAAAGAACCCATACTGGGGTTTGCCATATACGACATATCTGAATGCCAGATCATGCCGGCGCGGTCGCCACCGATCTTTTGCCCCTGGTCGTTCTCGACATTGGAGAGCACGGTTACCTGAGGATGATCCGGCAAGCTGAAACGGCTGACCACGTGGCCGACCAGTTCGCCAAAACGCGACGAAAAATCGACGTGCCTCTCCGGCGGAAAGGCCTGATTGCGAAACAGCAACACTCCGTGAGTCACCCATGCGTCGTGGATATCGGTGTACGCATCTTTGGTGACCGGTACAGAGAGATCAATTCCTTCAATTTCGGCAGCCAAGTGTTCGGACAGTTTTCGAATTGTTAGTCCGCAACGGGCGGTCGTGTAGCGATCCGACAAGTCTTCGTGCGAAGCATAGTGCGTAGGGACGCCAGACATAGAAGGTCTCCGCGTGTATCAATAAAAGGCAGCGGCGTGGATCAGCGGATGCATTGTATAAGTCGACAGTAAGATTGCCACCAATCGACAATAATACAGGATACTGTTTCATCAATCGCTGTCACAAAAAAAACCGAATTACCGGGGGAGGATAGGGCGAATAAACGCCATTGTCGTTGGTTGCAGCATGGGACCGTGCCCCCAGTCGACACGGACTAGGCCGCATGCCTCTCGATCAGTGAACTGGGGCGGCAGCAGGGGAAGACAAGTAGGGCGCACTTCCAGGGCTTCGGAAACATCATTCTCGTGCTCCACTCCGGAGCGCGCTTCGATCGCGTCGTCGCCGTCGTTGTTGTA
>CAYNZV010000004.1:0-43479 GCA_964401715.1 uncultured Gemmatimonadaceae bacterium
CGTGGTTCGCCGAATTGTCAAAAGTCAGCATCACGAAACCACCCTGGTCACCTGATCCATCAGCGCCCTTGTAGTCTGCTGCGATGAGCGTATCAGGTGCATCGATCGTAACTGCTGCAACGCCCGAGACGTTGACACTGTCCGACTGGCCGTCGATAAAATTGTCACCCTTGTCGGCTGTGTCTATATCGTCATGCGAAGCGGCACTTTCGGTGGTGACAAGGTTTCTAGCCGTGAACACCAAATCATTCCCGACAAAGCCGGTCGATTTTGCCCAAAAACCACCAGTACCTTTCTTGAGCAAAATATCGCCTGCCGGAACTTCGACGCCGAGCTTATTTGCAGATACGGTCACATACCTCGTATCCAGCACGCGTGTGTTTTTATACTTATCACCCAAGGCCAAGCCAACATGGAAGGCAGTGCCCTGAGTTGCCGTTGCGGGCGCATTTACAACCACCTGGCTGAACTTGCCGGGATCGTAGACAATAACCGAATCCAGCGCGCCCGTGTAAGGCCCACCCGCCGATGCAGCATCGGTGACGGTGACCGTCAACGTATCGATGGAAGCAGTGTCCTGCAGCGTTACTGTTCGAGAGCCCTGTACCCAATCAATGGCACTCAACGTTGCAGTGCCGCCTGTTGCGTCAGTGACACCCATTCCCGTGATCTTGACGCCCTTGGCGCCAGTTACCTTGAGCGTCGCTTCCGCTTTGTAAGTGACGGCTTCACGTGACGAATTCGTGCTCGCGTCCGCTTGAAGCGTCAACACGGTTTTGTCGCCGGCGATTCTGTGGCTCGCTGCTGCCAGCCCGGATTCGCCCGTAACTCCCTTGATGGTGAACCGCTTGATAACGGGAACCACAAAGCTCGTGTCATAAAGGAACGTATCAACGCGCGAGCGGGTGAAGTTGCCTGCCAAATCACGCGCCAAAACGGCCAAATGATACTCAGTGCCGTTTTTCAGCGAATCGACCTGAAACGTCTGCTCACTGGCGGTGTTGGTAAGCTCGGTACCCGACAATCTGCGAGTTCGAGACTTTCCATCATCCGGACCAGAAACGCCCTCATAGACGATCAACACACTGTCAGCAGGCTCGCTGAGCTTGAAAATAACCTTAGATGTTTCTTCTTCGATAGTGTCCTGACGAGCAGCCGTAATGTCACCGAAAGCTGCCTTGGTGGGGAACAAACGAACGAGTTGCACATCATCTACGTCGATGTATACACCCGTGCGCGCTACTTCTGGCCCCAGGTTGCCGCCAAAGTCCTTGCCTTTGAACTTCACGGTGTAAACGCCGGTCACCAGCGAGTCCTTTGTGAATCCTGTGGCATACGTATAGGTCACCTTCGCGTCGGTACCGCTATAGTCATAGCCTGAAGGAACGGTTCCGGCATTGGCAACAAAAAGGGAATCATTTGTTGCCCCAGTTCCCCAGTCACCGAGCTGCGTGAAGTCCAGTGTTCGCCTCTCAGCCTTGTCGTTACCGCCATCGTTACGGAGCAATGCTCCGTCCGTGGTTATCGTTTGCGCGTCGGACTTTTTGCCAGGAATAACCACCGAAACATCCACCTCGGTGCCGTCAAACGTAATGAACAAGCTGTCTAAAGCCTCCGGGAGATCCCATTCGACCAAATTGACATCATGTGGAAATCCGGCCGGATGGGCTGGCGTATTGGAGTTCAACGTCCCGTCGGTGATCGTGTCGGTACTAACCGGTAGAATCGTGTCACCCACTACGACTTGACCATCCAGCTTAGGCGCTTTTGTATCGACCAAAAACTTCACCGAGGCCGTAACGCCACCGGCGGCGGCATCAATCGTAGTCCCGCTCCTGTTGCCAGCTTTGTCAACGTAAAAAATCTGAAAAGTGTCCGAATAGGTGTTATTCTGACCAGTGAATGCACCTAAAGTGCCTGCTCCGAACAAACCCTCGCTCAATTCCAGACGGTATTGCAACGTGTCTCCAGCCCTAGCGGTTTTGGACATTGCGAACGATGTGCCGAATAAGTCGGCGACCACCGACAATGAGTCGGATAGCAAGAGTGCGTCAGCAGTGCCGCCCATCGTCATCCTGATTGACACCGAATCACCGATGCCTAGGATTTCTTTTGCGCCTCCAGTAAAATCAGCGACGCCCGTCCTGCCATTTTTCCGATGAATAGCGGTGGTCTTGAGCTTATAATCATTCGTCCACGAACCATCGGCATTAGCAAACGTTGCCGGGCCCACCGGACGGTCGGCATCGAAATGCATGTCCTGGCTGGCTGCAGATATCTTGACAGCAGAGGTGTCATCCAAAGTGCCGCTACCAGACGTCGCCTCGTCTAACGCAAACGCCGCTACCCGCACTTTCTTCACCGTACCAACTTGTACGTCCAGCTTTCCGTGCCAAGTAAAAGTTGCGCCCGTGGACGTAGCTGTCGCGATTACGGAGTCGGCATCGCCGGTAAACGCCTTCCCAGCGGTAGCAGCGGTTTCTCCGGTCGCCATTTTCAACGTCTTTCTAACTGCGACCAGGCCCTGGGCAGAGCCGCTGTTCAACTGGCTCCCGCCGTCAGCATTCAAGAGCTGCTGAGCACCTATGTGGGTTATATTGTTATTCGCGGCATTTTGAACCGTGCTTAACTGCGACATCGCACCGAAGGCCCCGTTATTTTGGGCCGCAGCCTCCGTGACAACCGTCGAGTCGTTTGTCGTCACCAAATACATGATGACAGCAAGGCTGTCCGGCACTGAGACGTCGAACACCGTTGCTGTTGCAACAAAAATGGAGTCGATGCCCCTCAGGGCGCCGCTATCGGAAGGCGTCGAGATTGTAACGGAGGTGACCGAGGCTGCGTCAACATCCTCGACTCCAGTTACCAATCCAAGACCGACGATAAATGCGGCAAAGAGCAATAAATATCTACTACCCTTAAGCATTTGAGATTTCCTCCTCAGGGTAAAACTCCCCTGTATTAAAAAATGGAACAGCTGCTGCGATTATTGCACTATTCGACCCAAGAATCATAGCGATCCCCGGGGCATTGATTTTTCGTATACGTAACACGCTAGGCCACGTCCCTCCTTTCTTTACCGAAGACATAAATATACATAAGTGTAATTTAATCTGCAAATAGCCTGTCAGGGATACTATTACCCCCAAGTGTGCGCAAATTGGATATGCGAGCTGTAAGTATAGGGCAAAAAAAATTGAGTGTCAAGCATTTTTTCTGGGCGAAAAGGCCCGAAAATCAAAGCTTACATGCGTTTCTTCCTCGACTGAACCAGCACTAGCTTTTCTTAGTGAATAACGGCACCTGAGGTAGCATAACCAAAGCACGTTTAGGGCAAGGCTCCAAGCCGTGTGTCTATGCTTAAGTACCTGATTTTTAAGGCTAAACTACACCCATATTGTGAAATGAACTGCTAAAAACAACTTAAGTGTTTGTTGTGAAACATCTTAAGAGACTTTACTTGGGCTCTCTTCCTCGTTCGATTAGAAATGGGACTGCGGTTTTTGTAATGGACTACGGGAGCCCCCGGAACAAACCACACTTTACCTCCCAGCTGGCTGCATCGATAGCAGAGATCAACGTCCTCATAATAGAAGTAATCCGTGTCGAATCCCTTGACCGTTTCGAAGAGGGCTCTTCGGATCCAAAGGCAGGCACCGGTCACCCAATCCACCCTCCTAGCCGCATCGAAGTATCGGTGGTGATGGGACATATTTTCAAACGAATCTGCAAGGCTTTTCGGCAAATAATCCAAGGTTTTGTCGAGAGTCCGACTGAAAAACGTAGGCCATGATCCGGTTGAGCGCTCGACTTTATCCGTTTCATCTAAGATCGTGCCACCGACGATATCGCACTGATTGTTCGTCTCCAGATACATGAGCATTGTTTCGATCGAACCTTCGCAAACTTCTGTGTCGGGATTGAGAAAGAGAACCCATGGCGCTGCGCCAATAGCAACGCCGATGTTGTTCGCCTTGCCGAACCCGACGTTTGCGTTTAACGCAATCTGCTCGAATTGAGGAAATCGGTGTGCCACCATTTCTACGCTGCCGTCGGAGGACGCATTGTCCACAACGACCACTTCGATCTCAGCAGCGATGCTTTGTCGTTTGACCGATTCAAGACACCTGTTCAACCAATCACAGGTGTTGAAGTTTACAACGACTATGGTGAGTCGGGGATCTTTTCCGTCCATCCTTGCAGCTTATTAAAGGAATTTGTCCTGATAGCCACGTTGGGTAGATTGCGTCGCGTTAGTGTTTGCGTGCGTGTACCAGGTGTTGGCGAGCGAGCAGATTCCGAAAGACGCCGAGGGTTCCGATATTGACCAGTCGTCTTTTGGGTCCGTAGATGGAGGCAACACGGCTTATCTCCAACCCCGCAGACGAAAAGAGCTCTGTCGCCGTCCGTTTAGTGAAAAACCGCAGGTGTGTGCGGTCCAGAACGCCTTGCTCAGTGTATGTCCACCGGCCACCGATCAACAGCGGAATAGAAACGCCGTAGAAACGTACATTTGGCAGACTTGCAACCACTTCGCCCCGGCTGTTGAGCGATGAAGAAAGTGTAGCAACGAGCCCCCATGGATCACGCAGATGCTCTAGCACATCCCCGAAAATGATGCAGTCGAACATTTGCCCAGGAAACGGCCACTGCATTGACTCGATGTCTCCCACAGCAACATGGTCGACGTGTTTAACGGCGTCCTGTGCTACCGCACCATTTAGCTCAATGCCAAATGTCTGGTGAGTGCCCTGCTGTTTTAGATATTGCAAGGTGTTGCCACTGCCACATCCGATTTCAAGCGCTGTTTCTGGAGTCTTTTCCAGCATAGAAACGAGTTCCAAGCGGGTGTGCTGGTAGTAGGAGGCTCCCGGGTCGTGCAATGTTCGCGAGGTCATCCTTCGCGCCTGGGTTGTGTTTTGTGTTGTAAGACCACCTTAAGCTGCAATAGACTTTCGCGCAGGTATCGCCTTTCCAGCAGTCCGAGCACAGCGAGATATGTCAACATCATCAGACAAGCCTTGACAACAAAATCGATCACAGGCTGGTCGAATGTGTAGGCGGAAACTCCCACACTGCTAAGGGCGGCCAGGGCCAAGGCTACCACCGGCACTGCAAACGCGCGCCTTAAATCCAGGATCAGAAACCTGCGCACGACTGCAAACAGTGCGATCAGGCCGACCAAGGTCATTACTCCCATGCCGTAAGCAACACCAGCGACTCCCCACGTTTTCGCCAACAACGGCAACGCGGCCAATGCCACGACAGCTTGTATTCCAACGATGGCCGCGGAATGTTTTGTTGCGCCCACGGCCCACAAGAGGCCATAACCCTCGTCTAGCAGAGGACGTACGAATGCAAAGGCCGCCAGCCAAACCACCATTGGGGCAGCGTATATCCACTTGGGCATCATGCTCATCAACTCATGAGCGTTTAGAACAAAAACCAGCGCCAGTGGAAATGATATTCGAATGATGATTCTGAGCATTCTGCCAAACAGCTCTCCCAACTGTTGGCGATCATTTTTGTAATGCGAATACAGTGCGTTTGTGTAGCTGAAAATTATATGTGAAATGACCGCCGTCGGAATCTGCACGAGCCACATGGCATGATTGTATAGCGTCATTTCAACTTTGCCTATGACCCACCAAATTACCAACCGGTCGTACCACAACATGAAAGTCTGCAGGACCCAGCCAATCCAGATCCAGATCCCGTATCTCAAAAGCCGCCTAGCCCAGGTCGGGTTGAAACGCAACTTGCGCCACTGCAGTGGCCGCCACAGCAGCATGGCGGTCGAAAAGAGCAGAACATAGACGACGCTTAGCACGGAGAAAGTCGACCAACCGCCAAGTATGAGGCTAGATGTCCCCCAACCCGCCTTGGCCGCGAGCAGCGTCGCCAATAGAGCTATGACTGTCCCTACCCCGTGAAATAAAGCCAAACGACCGAACTCGAACTCCATGCGCAAGAGTGCTTCAGAGGTCAAGGTGAGGTTGCGAATCAGATTTAGCCCGGAAAATACCCAAACGACCAGCGCTGACGTGAGCGAAAAGTGGGCAGGGAATATGGTAAGCAGTAACCAGGCAACGAGTGCGGTGAGCAAGGAGCTGCCTGCAGTTAGGAAAACGTTCAGCAGCAGGTGTGTACCGAGAAATTCGTTGACCCGACTCTGGTAATGCAGCAGGGCATGCATCAAGCCGAATTCGCGGAAACTGGTAACCAACGTGAATACGGTCACTCCGGCCACGACATCGGTAAACCGATTGGGACCCAACTCACGTGTAATCAGAACCGTGAGGAAAACGCTACTCGCCCGGGCCAGATAGCCTCCTCCAAGAGTATATAGAAACCCCTTAACGAGCTTGGCGGCACCTATCATGTCGGCGAGGCAGCCAACCTCGACATACGGAAAACACGCAGCTCACAAACGCTGAAGACCACGAGCAACAGTAAGGCGATCAAACTTAAGAATCGGGAAAAAACCAAAACATTGGACCGGTAAATGAGATCAACGGTATGGCGTCCTGCTGGCACGTATACCGCCTTCCAAACATAGTTAGCTCGCATCAACGGGCTGCTGGACCCATCCACGCGCGCCCGCCAATTCGGATGGAAGTTGTCAGAAATCACAAGGAACCGAGGTGCGCTGCATTCCACCCTCACGCTGACCTGACCGCCCTGGGGATCGTAAACAATCGTTTCGACCATATCCTCGTTGGTTTGAATGTTTGCCTCACTATCGAACGATGTGCTTGGATCTTTCTCCAGAATCACCTCCCTGCGGGGATCTACCTTTCCAGATGCAAGAAGTTCGATAATGCGGTGTCCGTCCGATTCCACCCGATAGGCAGGCACGAGGTAATACCAAGGCAGCGCCGTGGGATTTTCGTACACCTTAAATCGTCGACCCGAGTGAATCTCGGGGTAATGTTGCGAATGGATTTCGATGTCTCTGCGGGCGACAATATATCTGACATTGGTCAGATTCAGCATCGGTTTTAAAAAATTAACCAGTTCCTCGTTGGAATACGGGATGGTCTGCCCGCTATAATATTTTCTGCGAAACGCATCGGTGGTCGGAAAGAAATAGCGCAAGAGCTGGTCGTACCGCTGCAAGGTGAAATTGTGGAATCCCGTGACCATATCGATCTCGTGAAGTCCGAACCCGGGCTGGCTAAGTAAATCGTAATCGGGAAGTGGGAGAATTCTGTACCGTTCGGCGCGGCTATCCAGCAGATCACGCAGCTGTCGATTCTCGGTTCGGACATCCGCATACCGTCGTGGGTCCTCGTATTTGAGGAAGATTCGATCTATCCGCCAGGTATCGAACATCGCTAGCATGCTGAGGACAATGATCAGCAGCGCGGTGCCAACATACTGCTTGCTGCGGAGATACAAGAGTAGCGTGCCCCCGCCTGCAACCAAGGCAACAAGGAGGGCTCCGCGAGCAAGCCAGTCGTATCCCAACTGTAGTACCTGATTCTTGTCGGGCGCGATTGTCGGGTAGACGAAGGTCTTCCAGATATCCGTCATGCCTTGGGGAGCAACCGCGATCAGCATAGCGACCGCGGTGATCGCGCAACCGGCAATCGAAACGTGCCTCTGCGTCTGTGAGTCGGGATCCTCTGCCAGCAAGCGATTCAGTGCCATTGCTGCCAAAACGCACGCAGCAAAAGCGCACAGGAACGCACTCATGCCGATGGCGCGCAGAACGTTGAACCCCGGTATTAGATGGAAAGCTGCCCAGTGTACTGGGGTATGCTCCCCCAAAGCAAACGCCAGCACCAGCACAAACAACCCGGCCATGAACGTGGCCAGAGGATGCCGTTTCAGCGAAGGCACCATCGCCAGCGCCAGAATCAAAACCAAAACGCCAAAGTACTCGGAGTTCAATTTGGCATAATTGCGACCCCAGTAATAGTTCGACCTATACTTGGGTTCGTATAATCCACCGAACTCTGGCACAACCAGTGACCCAACTTCCTCTGGATGCAGCGACCAGCTGCGGGCGAACGTGAGCTGTTCTGCATCTGACCTTGCTGGCCCTTCTACTTCGGCGGCCCGCTTCGACTCCTGTTTTGCGTGCAGGTAAGAAGGGAGAAACCCTTCTGCCCCCAGACCCAAGCCAACGGCGATCGCCATAACGAACAGGTAAGTGCGCCGAAGAAACAACTTCCATTTCTTCTCCTGGCGATAGCGTTGAACCGCGCCAAAAAGGAAATAGAGTCCTAGAGCGCATAACGCATAAAACACCATCTGGGTATGCGGTGAGTAAATGCCTAGCGCAATCATGGTACCAAGAGCCAGGAAGTACAAAGCACGTCCAGAACTCATACCTCGCTCTAAGAAATGGCACATGAACGGAAAGAGTGCGATCACTGCCATCTTGGCATAGTGGCCAGCATAGGTGAAAGCGAGGAAGGTAGGTGCCGACATGTAGGCGATGCCGCACCACACGGCTACCCAGCGACCGATTCCAATCCCTCTTAAATAGAGATACATGCCACAACCGGCGACGAAAACGGTGATGATGTAACGCCAGCCGATATGTCGCTGGTAAGTAGTGAAGAGATAGATCAGATGCGTGGGGAAATACTGTGGACGGATCTCATCGGATTGCGGAAAGCCGCCCATCTGCTGATGCCACATGGGTTGCGGTATCTTGGACAGCTTTTCTAGAAAACCCTCTTTCCCCTTGTGAAAATCTTCGCCGATATCAGATCCGTAGATCACCTTCTCGGAAGAGACAAACTCGGAGAAGTAGGACAGGCTGACGGCGAGAAAGATCGCCAATGGAAACCATTTGGCATCCCAAAAACGCTTCTGAGCAATTTCAGAAACTTCACGATCGGCGGCCGGTTTACGTTTCTTTACCATTGAGAAATTTTGATGCGAAATCCTCTAGGCCAGCTATTGAGTTAGATTTGCGCGGTTTCTGTTACGGTTTTCTTCGGCGACTGCTGCGAGAATCTCAACTTGGCGGACAGCAATGCTGTCCCAATCAAAACGCCGTGCCCATTCGCGACCATGGCGACCGTAAGTTTTGCGCAGATCGGGATCGACCAGAAGTTGTCGCATCGCCGCCTCTAGTTGTTCGATATTTCCGGCCTCCACCAACCTTCCCGTTTCCCCGTCTCGCACTGCATCCCGCAAACCATCGATCTTCGTCCCCAACACCGCTTTCGCGCAGGCTGCTGCTTCGACGGCGACTATGCACCAACCCTCGTACCTCGATGGGGTGCATACAAACATCGCCTTCGCCAATAACTCGCCCTTGCGATCGTCGCTCACCGCTCCTTCCATCTGAACGCGGTCGCTTATCTTGGCGTCAGAAATCAGCTTCTGTAGAGCTTCCTGGGCCGTCTTAGCTCCGCGGCCAGCGATCTTTAGAACGAGGTCTGGAAAATCCGTCGCGATGCGGGCGAAGGCGCGAACCAAAACGTCCAACCCCTTGGTGTGGATGTCGGTGCGGCCGAGATAGAGCAGGTAAGGTTCCTCTTTTGGCTTCAAGCCGAAATACCGAGAGTCTACGCCTGTGTACGCGCAGTAGAGATCGAACTTCCGACCACCGAGCTTAGATCTGATCGTTTCTTGCATACTCGGCGAGATCGTTAGGATACGTTGGTAACTGCGCAGTGTGAGGTACTCGGCCAGCCACGAAAAGCTACCGACCAGCGGGTGTTTGCGCAGGGCGTGAGAACCGACGAAGTGATAGAAAAAGAGAACCCCTGCTTGTCTCAGAAGTCGTGGCACACGAAGGGGAGCAAACGCCGAAAATTCGTGCACCCAAACATCCCAGTGCAAAGACCGGAGTCTGTCTACGGCCTTACTTACGTACGACAATCGGCTGAGAGGGTAGCTCTTGTCACTGCCCACTCTAATAAACCGCACATTCTCCCTGATCTCTTCGTCCTTTGCACCAGGGAAATGGCCGGTTACGAGCGTGATCTCATGGCTTGAAGCAAGCCGCCGATAGATCTCCCATGCTCGTATCGCCCCACCACCACCAAGCCAGGGATTTCCGATGTCATCGTAAATAAGATGACAGATCTTCATGGACCGTTGCGCGGATTGGTGTGATCTACAAGCTTCCTTTGGTGGATGGAATCCCGTGAATTCGCTCGGACCGGCGCGTAGCTGCATCCAAAGCACGTCCGCCGGCTTTGAATATGGCTTCTATGCCGTGATGGTCATTGGTGCCGCGGAACAGATCTATGTGGAGGTTGAATCTGCCATGATCGGTGACTGAGCGGAAAAACTCGCGCACAAGCGTAACGGGGAGTTCTCCCACCAAGTTTTCGTTGAAGACGGCGTTCATTGCCAAGTACGGCCGTCCGGACAGGTCGATGACGACTCGAGCCAATGCTTCGTCCATTGGAACATGACTGACCCCGAAGCGTTCGATCCCCGACTTGTCGCCAAGTGCCTCCTTGATCGCTTTGCCCAGACAGATGCCCACATCTTCGACGGTATGGTGAGCATCTACTTCAAGGTCTCCGGTGCAGCGAATCCTCAGGTCGAACAAACCGTGTTTCGAAAAACCGGTCAGCATGTGATCGAAAAACCCTATCCCGGTTTGGCAGTCGGATTTGCCAGCACCATCTATATTCAACTCTAGCTCGATGGAAGTCTCAGAGGTTTCACGCTGCATCGAAGCCGACCTTTCACGTGCTGCCATCAGTCGCTCCGTTCAAACGTATCTGCACAGACGCGGCATGGGCCTCGAGATTCTCAGCACGTGCAAGTCGAACGATTGAATCCCCTACGCGCTCCAGGCGTTGCTGTGTGTAAGCCACGATGCTGGTCGTCTTTACAAAATCTGCGACACTCAAGGAGGAGGAATAACGGGCGGCCCCGTTGGTCGGAAGCACGTGATTGGTACCGGCGTAGTAGTCCCCCACCGGCTCGGGGGAAGCAGCGCCTAGAAAAACAGCACCTGCGTTCTTGATGCCTTCGAGGTAGATCCAAGGTTCGTCCACCATGAGCTCCACGTGTTCGGGAGCCAGGCGATTGACTAACTCGAGGCCTGTCTCCATTTCAGGGACGACAACGATTGCCCCGTAGCTGTTCAGCGCCACCTTCATGCGTTCGCCGCCAGGCAAAGCCTCGAGCTGCGATTTCATTTCGTCCCGCACTGCGACGGCCAGCTCAGCCTTGGTGGTAATGCAGACGGTAGCTTCTAAGCCGGAGCCGTGTTCCGCCTGGGCAAGTAGATCGGCAGCAATATAACGTGGATTTCCACTTTCGTCCGCGAGCACGACAACTTCGGAAGGCCCGGGCAGCATCTCGATCCCCACAATGCCGTAGACCTGCTTCTTTGCGGCGACCGTGTAGGCATTTCCCGGGCCAACGATCTTATCCACCGCGGCTACAGTTTCCGTGCCGTAAGCAAGCGCCCCCACCGCTTGGGCGCCGCCAATACCGAAAACCTCAGTCAACCCGAGCAGGTGCGCTGCTCCGAGTATGTCCGGATGAGGCAACCTGCCAACACGCGGCGGAGAAACGGCGCATATCTCTTCAACCCCGGCGACCTGGGCAGGAAGGGCAGTCATGAGCAAGCTGGAGATGAGCGGGGCTTGTCCCCCCGGCACACAGAGCCCAACCCGTCTGATCGGAGTTACCTTCTTTCCAAGAATGACGCCATCACCATCCTCTACAAACCAAGAGTTTTCCAGCTGACGTTCATGAAAACGGCGGATGTTGTCGCTGGCTTCCCGAAGAGCTCGTTTGAGGTTCGGATCCATGCACGACGCAGCCCGCTCTAGGTCGGCATGGGGGACCTTGAACTCGTCGGGCTTTGTTGCAACGCCGTCGAATTCTTGCGTGGACTCGCATACGGCTTGGTCGCCACGAGCGCGAACGTCGGCCAAAATCCGGGCAACCGCGTCTTCGACCTCCGCAGGAAACCCGCTCCTACGATCGAGGATCGACGCCAACTTCGGTGCGATAGGCTCAGTAGGGTAATCTAGAATCTCTATCACTAATACACGACTTTGTTCAACGGATACTCGATAATGCCTTCGGCCCCGTTCTTCTTCAGTTGTGGTATCAATTCTCGGACAATCAAGTCGTCCGTGATGATCTCGATAGCTACCCAATCGTCATCGAGCTGATTCGATATCGTCGGGGTATGCAGCGCCGGTAGGACGGAAATCACCTGATCCAATTTGGATCTGGGTACATTCATTTTGAGACCTACTTTGGCTTCAGCTTCCAATGCGCTGCGAACAAGAAGTAGAAGATTTTCAGCCTTCTCGCGTTTCCAGGAGTCAGACCAAGATTGTTTGTTGGCGATCAACCGCGTGGTAGACTCGAACAAAGTGTCGATGATGCGCAAACGGTTTGCCCGCAAGGAGGACCCTGTTTCGGTGAGCTCGACGATGGCGTCCACGAGACCCGGAATCCCTGGCTTGGCTTCGGTTGTTCCCCAAGAGAATTCGACTTCGGCGTCAACACCATGTTTAGCGAGGTATGACTGGGTGACTCCTACTAGTTCCGTGGCAATGCGTTTGCCTTTCAGGTCACGAATGGTGGTTATTTCTGAGTCTTCCGGGACTGCGATGACCCACTTGACCGGCCGCGAAGTGGACTTGCTGTAGACGAGTTCGCCAAGTTCGACCACGTCTACATCGTTCTCGATAATCCAGTCTTTACCGGTCAATCCGACATCAACGACACCACGGGCAACATATTTGGCGATCTCCTGACTGCGGAACATTAGTCCTTCGAGCTCCGGATCGTCGATGTCGGGCACGTAAGACCGCGAAGCCAAGCGGACTCTGTAACCCGCCTTGGCAAAAAGGTTAAATGTCGACTCTTGCAGGCTGCCTGAAGGGAAGCCTATCCTAAGTTTTTTCATGATCCGTCAACCTTTGAGCCGCGCATTGTTGTTGTCTGCAAGTTGTAGCCGCTGCAATGCCCAGCCGGCTTCTCGTCGATCAGACTCGTTGCCCTCGCTGAGCATGCGCTCCAGGTGAGGGATTGCCCGTCGATCCCCGATCTCACCCAACGCGCGCATAGCTTTCGCCCGAATGCTGGCAAAATCGTCCTCGTCGAGCGATTCGACGAGGACGGTGAATATTTGCTCCCGGGTTGCTGGCCCGACGGGCTGGGCATTCGGCGCTACGCCCGTCAAAACCTGACCTAGTGCCTGAACAGCAACGTGTCGCACCTCGGGCGCCGGGTCAGCACTCAAGCGTATCAGCCGCCGCGGTGCCCCCTTGTAGCCGAATTCTCGCATCGCTTCGATTGCGGCAATTCTCACTTGAGATGCCGTGTCGTTCAATGCGGTGACGATTCGCCGGTATGCCAAGTCGCTAAGCTCGGGCTCTTCCGCGAAGGAATGACAAAAACCCAAAGCCCTGATGGCCCGACTACGTCGCAGAGTGGTGGTGTGATCGGCATAGCCAAGCAATGCTGGTAATGCCAAGGGCGTACCGTGCTCGGCGAGGGACTCTGCTGCTTTGGCGGCAACCTCCGGTGAACGGTCGTCCAGAGAAGCAATAAGGGCGTCGACAGCTTCCAATTCGGACATTTTCCCCAAGATTTGAACTACGATGTAACGAACTTGGGACCGTTCTGACTCCAATTTCTGCAAGAGCGCTGGCAACGCATCTGCACTTCGGAGTAAGAGCTCTAGCGCCGCTTTTTGACGCTCATTCGCATCATGGCTACCAAGTTGGTCGACGTACGACGCCGTCGATCGTAGCTCGCATCCGCAGAATGTCCAAAGCAACGTAGCAAACGCCGCAATCGAGGATCGCATAAAGCGGCGTTCCAAACTGCATCTTGAAGGCATTTTCACAGGCTTACAATTCAACCTAAATTGGCAAAAACATGATAGTTTATCGCTTGGGATGAACTTTGACAACAGATTGCTACTAATATACTTTAATCATATGATGCGGCGCCAATCGGAAATCAATCCGGGAGTAAGATTGTGATCGTTTATTCCGTCGCAAAGGAGGAGCCCGTGGCCAAGAAAATAGAGCTCGAATATTGCACTAGTTGAGGTTACATCACTCAAGCCGTCAGTTTGGCGGAATCCTTGCTGAAGGAGTACAAGCAGAACATCGCCCAGTTTGTCGTAATACCTTCCGATGGCGGTCGATTTGAGGTCACGATAGATGACAATCTCGTTTTCTCCAAGCTCAAGGAAGGCCGCTTTCCTGAGGAGGACGAAATAAGGGCGCACTTGTAGGACCGCATTCGCGGGTTTGAGTATTGGCTGGATAGAGGTATGGTGAATCCGTCTCGTGGTTATAGGACGGATTCTTTTTTGCTCGACCTGATTACGGCCTCCCCTTCGTCCCATCGCGGTTGTTGGGACAGCAAGTTTTACGAACTCCGTGGAGAGAAGAATGCTCAGCCGAAGATTTACCATCCTCGTGGGGTTTATCTTGATCGCCCAGACATCCCACTCCCAGCCATCGGACGCTGTGAAACGCTATCGTGCGGGTTACGAACTGCTGAAAGCGAGGAACTTCCGCAATGCAGACATCGAACTCGACCAGGCAGTCACCATCGATTCGACTTATGGAGCTGCATACTTCCTGCTTGGTCAAGCCAACGAATATTTGAAAGATTACCGCAAGGCGATCGGCGCCTTCGAAGCTGCGGGACGGTTCGGCATCCCTCGAGAACGACTGGATAAGCGGATGTCCAGATTGCAGTACCGGTTCGCTCTCCAGAATTTCCAGCAACGCAAGTACTCAGAGGCCGTGAATGCGTTTGAGGAAGTTCTCTCTCGTGAGCCTCAAAACGCAGAGGCGCATTACAATCTCGGTTTGTGCCATCGTCGATTGAGAAACAAGACAGCCGCCAAAGCGGCTTTCGAAACTGCGGTGCAGGCAAATCCGGATTTCGCCAAACCGCACAAGGCACTTGGAGACCTGATGCACCAATCCCGCCAGAATGAACAAGCGAAATCGGCCTATACACGTGCGATTGAACTGGATTCCACTTACGTCAGCGCTTACAGCGGATTCGCACAGATTCTCATCGAAGAGGAAAAGATGGAGCAAGCCGTATCGCTGTTGCGTCGAGCAACGCGAATCGATCCGCAGCACGGCGACGGCTTCCTGCTGTTGGGCTCCCTGCAAACACGGTTAGAAAAGCCCCTCGAGGCTGTTGCGTCTCTGAAGCAGGCTGTTGAGATTCAGTCCCAAAACGCTGAAGCTCATTACCGTCTGGGCGAGGCGTATCTAGCTGTTGGCCAACACGATGATGCAGTTGCCGCAGGCAAGGCGGCGCTGTCGTATGACGGCGACTATCACCCAGCGGAGGTTCTTCTGGGAGATACTTATGCAAAGCTTGGTGAAATCGATGCCGCCCGCAAATTTTACTCGAAAGCAATGATTGACAGTCGTTTCAAGGACTACTGCGCCTTCAAACTCGACCGGTTGGACAAACCCAAAGAAAACCCATAGGCGTCATTTGTGACACTTCTGATTGCGACTAAGAATCCCGGAAAGGTGCAAGAGCTGCGTTCGATTCTAGCGCCTATCGCGATCCAAACTCCGGCAGATGTCGGCTTGGATCTGGAAATCGAAGAATCTGGTCACAGTTTCCGCGAAAATGCGGCCTTGAAAGCGATGGCTTACGCCGAGGCGACGGATTTGATCGTACTTGCTGACGACTCCGGTCTCCTGGTGGATGCTCTCCATGGGGATCCTGGGGTTTCCTCGGCGCGCTACGGCGGCGAGGGACTGGATGATCGCGGTCGTTTCGAATTGTTGCTTTACAACCTTCGCCAAGTCACCGAACTCACGCATCGCACTGCCCGCTTTGTGTGCAGTATGGTAGCCAGGTCGCCCAGTGGCAAAGAATGCGAGAGCACTGGTGTCTGCGAGGGATTGGTAGCTTTGAAACCATGCGGCTCGGGCGGATTTGGCTATGACCCGGTGTTTTATCTTCCTGCCTATCAGAAGACCATGGCAGAAATCCCGTTCACCGAGAAAAATCGCATAAGTCATCGAGCACAGGCGGCCCGGGAGATCGCGCGTCTCCTCCCCCAACGTTTCCCAGAGCTTTCCTGACCTCTGTGGGGATCGCGTTCCGCGCGGGTCACCACAGAGTGATTGAGCAGATCGCCACACCCGTCTATATTTTCGAACCTCCATGTACGGTCCGTTTCGCCACTACATCCAACCATACAAGAAGCATATCGTTGTCGGGTTGGCAGCCATAGCCATCGGCCAGGCTGCCGCTGCCCGTGTCCCCCTGCTACTTGGAGACGTCGTCAACTCCATCGACCTAGCATCACCGGATCAAACCTTGGATTTAGTTTACCTCATGGTAGCACAGATTCTTGGTCTTGCCCTAGTGGTTGCCGCTGGCAGCTATGCCATGCGCCGTTTTCTAGGTCACGCCTCCACTCACATAGAGTACGACATTCGCACAGCTTACTTTACGCATCTGATGAAGTTGCCGCTAGCTTATTACCAGCAGCACAAAACGGGCGATCTGATGGCGCGGGCAACGAATGACCTGAGCTCAGTCCGGATCTTTTTCATGTATGGTGTACGTGGATTGGCGGAAATCACATTGACCCTCGGGTTCACGATCACGCTAATGTGTCTGATCAATTTACGGCTGGCGCTCATTGTTTTAGTGCCACTGTTGATTCTAAGTCTTTTTGTTTTTCGCATGGCCGGTTTGGTACACGCACGGTTCGGAGCCATCCAGAGATACTTCGGACTCATGAGCAATTTCATTCAAGAGAACTTGTCCGGCATTCGGGTCGTAAAGGCGTATGTCCAAGGTGAAGCGCAAACTGCGGCTTTTGACAAGCTTAACACCAGTTATCTCGACAAGAACAATCTGCTCATCCAGACGCACGCCAAATACCGACCTTTCACCCATCTGGTCGCCTCCATTGGCTTGGGTTTGAATCTGTGGTTTGGCGGTCACGCCCTGATCGCCGGTTCCATTTCGATGGGTGATTTTGTCGCTATGAACGCCTACTTGACCGTCTTAATTCGGCCCATAGCGTACATTGGCTGGATAGTGGATCGAATGCAGAGGGCGTTGGTTGCCATGCGCCGAATCAACGAGGTAATGCACGCCGAACCGCCAGTGGAAAAGCCGCGATTTTCTGCAGGCGGCAGATCTCTTGCCGGAAACATTTTGTTCCGCAACCTCGAGTTCAGCTACGGCGAACATCGGATCCTCAGATCCATCGAGTTAGAGATACCTGCAGGTTCCACCCTTGGAATCTGCGGGCGGGTAGGTTCCGGAAAAACCACCATGGTCCGTTTGATTCCACGGTTGATTCGCAGTAATCCAAACGAATTGCTATTGGACGGCGTGCCGATCGAAGATTGGCCGCTCGATCTGATCCGCTCCAGCGTCGGCTACGTCTCCCAAAATCCTTTCCTGTTCTCTAACAGCATACGTGCCAATCTTGCCTACGGACGTTCCGAAGCACCGGAAGACTGGGTCGCTGAAATGGCGACCATGGCCGAGTTGAGCAAAGATGTCACCAAATTCACGGATGGTTTCGCCACCCTTATTGGGGAACGGGGCGTGACGTTATCTGGCGGTCAGAAGCAACGTACGACCTTGGGTAGAGCGCTGATGATGGAGCCGAAGATTTTGATCTTAGATGACGCTTTGTCAGCGGTGGATACACGTACCGAAAACGCCATTTTAAACAACCTGTCTGGATTTCTAAAAGAGCGCACGGCCATCGTGGTCGCCCATCGCGTATCCACGTTGCGCTTGGCAGATCATATCATCGTGCTCGACGACGGAGCGATATCGGAGCGTGGCACACACCGAGAGCTAATAGCAGCGGGAGGGTTTTACGCGGAATTGGTTAACCGTCAGGAGCTGACGGCAAAATTGGAGGCAATGTGACCGTCGCGCTGAATCAAGAGGAAGAGCTCCAGTACCGCGCTTTTGAACCACGATTAATGTGGCGCCTTCTGACCTACATGAAGCCGTATTTCTGGCGAGTCGGCGGCGCCTTGGTTTTCATCATAGCAGCCGCGGCTGCCAGTCAGGCAGGCCCACGGCTTACTCAAGTAGCCATCGACGATCACATCCTTGTTGGCGATCTGGACGGACTCACCTGGATTGTTGTCCTCTTTTTCGCAACCATCGGTTTGCATTACGCGGCCCAGTACGGCCAGACGGTTGTTACCGAGGTTACTGGGCAACTGGTTATGCGCGACCTGCGACGACAGATCTTCGCGCATCTACAGCGCTTGCCATTACGTTATTTCGATCGCACCCCGATCGGTCGTATCATGACGCGAACTACCAACGACGTGGAAGCTCTCAGCGAGTTCTTCACCGAAGGCATCGTCTCTGTCTTCATGGATATTTTCACGTTAATCGCCATCGTCGGGTTCATGCTACATATGGATGTGAAACTCACGTTGATATCCTGTCTAGTTGTCCCGGTGTTGTTCGTAACCACGTTCTACTTGCAAGGGCTGGCCATGCACGCGTATCGCGAGCTGCGCATGCGTCTGGCTCGGCTTAACGCATTTTTGCAAGAAAATATCAGCGGCATGGAAGTCGTGCAGCTATTCAATCGACAGGCAGAGAATGCACACGACTTCGATCAGGAGCATGTCCCCTATCGCAAAGCCGAAGTTCGAGAGATTCACTACTACGCTATCTTTTTTCCGCTGACCGAGTTTATCAGCACCGTCGGCATGGCATTGATAATCTGGTATGGTACCGTCTCGGTGCTTGACACAAGCGTAGAGCTCGGCGTTCTGGTTGCTTTCCTCCAATACATCCGACGTTTCTTCCGACCGATCATGGACATCAATGACCGCTATGCCTTGCTACAAAGCGCTATGGCAGCTTCCGAGCGCATTTTCGAGTTGCTCGATGTGCCACCGGAATCGGAAGGGGGTAGGAAGGGAGAAACACTTCCGATCCAAAATGGTGACATCGAATTTCGAAACGTGTGGTTTAAATACGATCCCGATGCTGAGGAGTTCGTGCTAAAAGATATTTCGTTTCGCGTCGAATCTGATCAAAGTCTCGCCTTAGTCGGGGCAACGGGGTCGGGAAAGACCACCATAGTCAACCTGCTCTGCCGGTTCTACGACGTCCACCAAGGCGAAATCTTGGTGGACGGGCGTGACGTGAGGGATTGGAATGTGAACGAACTGCGCCAGCGCATCAGTATCGTGCAGCAGGACGTATTCCTTTTTTCCGGCGACATCTCGGGAAATATCACGCTTGGCAGTGAAGTCGACCCGATACAGGCGGAGACCGCCGCAGGTTACGCCAATGCCCTCAGGTTCATCGAACGACTCCCTGGGGGGATGAATCACCCGGTAGCCGAAGGGGGCTCGACATTGTCCGCAGGGGAGCGACAGCTGCTGTCGTTTGCCCGCGCCGCCGCTTTTCAGCCGGAGATATTGGTATTAGATGAGGCGACGTCCAGTATCGACACCGAGACAGAGCAATTGGTCCAGGAAGCCATTTCCCGCCTGATGAAGGAGCGGACCTCGATCGTCATAGCGCATCGACTATCCACTATACGAAACGCCGATCAGATTCTAGTTATGCACAAAGGGGAAATTCGCGAACGCGGCCGTCACGATGACTTGATCGGGCGTAACGGCATTTATGCCAAGTTGTACCAGATGCACTACGATCCCGATCACAAAACCGCGTGATTTCAGACCGATTTCTGGGTTGTTACCTCTTCGACCTTGGATTCGGGATGCATGACCCCGTTCAGTTCCTGTTCTTGACTCTTGAGCTCTTCCTTTAGCCCCTCAATGCTCGTACAAAAGGAGTTTAAGGTGTCATCCGCAGTCACTGATCCGTTGGATCCCCCGACCAAGCGATCGTAAATCTCCTCGCCCAGCTCGGCAAAGGTCGAACGCAGCCGCCTACGAGTTGCCGCCATATCCGCGCGAACCCTGAGGGCGTGACCAATCACCTTGCCGCGCTCGGCTATATCGCTAAGACGCTCTCGCAAGGTTTCAGTTATTTGCTTCTTCGTCGGCATGCTCAGTTTCCTCCTGCGTCTTCAGCCCGTCGAGGCGTTCTTCGACAGCTTCCAACACCTTATCTTTGGTATCCTCCGCTTTGCGTACGATCTTGCGACGGTTGATGTCGCCGCGGTGCGGTGCTAGCAGCAGGCCCAAAACGCCGCCTATGACAACCCCGGTGAGACACCCCGCCAAGAAGCTGCTGGCTTGACCCGTATCATCGGGGCCCGAAAAGGATCTTCTGTGTAACATGAACCACCTCCAATTCCCGCCCGAGCTGAGTCGTTGCGTACTCAGCTGCGAGCAAAATATATGTCAAGTTTGGATTTGAACAAAATTTCACTAGCACGTATTATCGCCAAGGTTCGTCCTTATTCCAGAGGTGACCCATGGCCAAGGTTTTAGCGGCTCCTTCTTGCAGTCTCAAAGAGTTCCGTCTCCTCCCAGGATTCACCGCCAGTAACGGATCAACACCGGACGTTTCATTGCAGACCAAGCTCTGTAGGTCGGGTGACGGTTACATCCATCTTCAGATCCCCTTTGTCAGCGCCGCCATGCAGGCGGTAACTGGTGCCGAGATGGCTATCGCCATCGCACAACTGGGAGGGATAGGGATTCTACCCGTGAGTCAACCGATGGCGGATCAGTGCGATGCCATCGATCGCGTAAAACGATTTAAAGCGGGTTTCCAAACCAACATAAAAACCCTTTCGCCCCAGCAAACCATCGCTGACGTGATCAGTATCATTGAAGAAACGGGCTACACTACTTTCCCGGTAACGGAGTGCGGCCAACAGAACGGGAAGCTCTTGGGAATCATCACGGACAAAGACTTCGACATCCGTCGGGATCACGACAATAAAGTCGTCGACCGCATGAAGAATGACGTGCAGACAGGCGTAGAAATCGAAGATCTCAAAACGGCCAACGAACTGATGATCCGCTACGGCCGCGGTGTTTTGCCTATCGTGACGAGTAACGGTCTGCTGCAATCGGTAGTTTTCAAGAAGGATCTTGACAAACACCTGCAACACCCCAATGAATCGATCGACGACAAAAAAAGGCTGCAAATCGGTGCCGCAGTGTCCACCCATCCAGAAGACCGGGACCGCGTTGGGGCCTTGGCGGCAAGAGAGGTCGATGTGCTAGTAATCGATGCATCAGACGGGCACACTGAATATCAGAAACGGATGTTGGCATGGATAAAATCGGAATTTGCAGGAATCCCCGTCATAGGCGGAAACGTAGTAACGGCGGCTGGATTCGAGTTTCTTGCCGAAGCGGGTGCCGACGCGGTGAAGATCGGTATGGGGATCGGATCGGGTTGCACTACCCAGGAGATAAAAGCAACTGGTCGCGGGCAAGCTACGGCACTGATGGATATCGCGCCCGCGCGCGACGCGTTGACGGAAAAAGGACGGTATGTTCCGCTTATTGCTGACGGAGGCATGGCTACGACGGCCGAGATGTCCGTGGCGCTGGCGCTAGGAGCTGATTCTTTGATGATGGGGAACTTTTTCGCCCGTTATACAGAAAGCGAGGGAAATCTCGTTCGTAATGCGGCTGGTGAAATCGTCAAAGAATATTGGATGGAGGGGAGCGCCAAAGCCCGCAATTTCAGGCGCTACGCGCAAGCCAAGGACATCTTTTTCGAAGAGGGGATCACCGGTTACGTCCCCCATATGGGCTCGATGTACGACAAGCTACCGGTAATATTGCAGATTTTAAGGGCAACATTGGCGACCACGGGGTGCCACACCATGGATGAACTTCACCGGCAGGCAGTATTAGAAAAGCAGTCACCTACTGCCCTGGGAGACAGCCAAGTTCATGATATGGTGGCCATGAATTTCGACCAACAGCTTCTGTGAAGCGAGCCTATCTGTTATTTCGGTGGCGATCTTGCAATCCGCCACCGGGGCTTACGTTAGCGGCAGTTCGACCTTGCGCCCTTCCTGCATGCTGACGTTTACCGCTTCGGTGAACTCCATATACTTCACCCCATCCTCAAAGCTCGTGTGGGTAACCGGTTTCCCTTCCGTAACAGCTTCGACAAACTCTTCTTCCACCCGCCATCTCCCTTGTTCGCTCGCGGGTACTTCGAGCGGACGGAATCCAGAATCAGAAGACAATGCCACCCATGCGCCGTCGTCTAGTTTGAAGCTGCCCTTGGTTCCGTAAACGGCCATGGAGGTTTCGGACGCCCCATGTGTCACGTTACTGACGTGATAAACCGCGGTTGCTCCTCCCTGCATGTGGGCGATTATACCGATGCTTTCAGGGACATCCGCAGTTCCTAGGGATCCCGTTTCCGGGTCCAGACGTTCGGATGTAAATACAGTGCCAAAAGCAGATACGCTGCTTTCAGTGCCGGCATATCGATGCACGGTCTCGTTGAGGATTCCCATCGTAATGATGTTGTTTCCCGATAGCTCTTTTCGCTGACGCCAGTGTAAGGGAGCCTGCGGATCGTAACCGCCGGAAAATCCACAAACTTGGATGTCCAAGATATCTCCGAACTGGCCTTCACTCACCATTTTCAGGATCGTTGCCTCGGTTTCCAACCAGATGGGTGCCGGAACGATCATTGAGACTTTGTCGGTCTTTTTCGATGCGGCGTGCATCTGCCTGGCTTCCTCGAGATTCATTGCCATCCGGGCTTCAGTGAGGACATGCTTGTCTGCCTTAAGGGCTTCTATCGCAACCGGACAATGCATGTTAGGCCAGGTGCCTATACAAACAGCGTCCACATCCACATTGTGCACCAACTCCTTCCAGTCCTCATGCACGACTGGAATGCCGAATTCGTCGGCGACCTTCTGACTCGACGCGCGGGAGCGATTGCATACTGCAACCACTTCAACACCATTTTGTTTCTGAAATCCTGGTATATGACGCAAACGCGTGTTCTCACCCGCACCAACAATTCCGATTCGAAGTGTCATCTTGCTTCTCCTTTCGCTCGCTCCAGCCGGAGGATAGTCTCTTGAACAGCCTGGTCGATTGAGCTAATTTTTGAGCGTGCCGACGACACGCGTCGAAACGCACGCCTGAGCGCGCGAACCACCATAATATGAGGTCGCGGTTTCCCACACAAGATTGGCAGTTCCAGGATACCGCACTACCGCCAACGAGGCGACATTTCCCGCTTCAACCAAAGACGAATCCTCTTCATCGCCAGACGTTACCCGCCGACTATTGGTGGAATTCAAAGACACTGCATCGAACTGCATCAACGATTGGTAGCCACCTGCAAAGTTACACTCTTAGCGTTGCGGCAGAAATCATTGCTACACCTGATGTGGTTTCTGCCGCTGTCTTTTGCGGTCGCTTTCATCTCGGTCCTCTTTCGCAGGGTTGACGTAGTATACTTTGCTGACGGTGTTGCCGGCGCGATGGCACCACTGTTACGCCCGTTTGGACCAGCTCGCTTTGTGGTTACGATTTACGGTCTTGAGATGACCTACGGCAACTGGTTTGCACGGACATTGATGAAACGCGGTGCCATGTGCTGCGACCGCGTGGTGGTGATCAGCAATTATTCGCGGGAGCTGGCACTTCGATCGGGTGTCCCCGAGGACAAGCTGCAGATAATTCATGTGGGAATCGGGCCCACGATGCTAGCAACTGCTCGTTGTAAGGAAGTCGCGCATAGATTCGAAGCTGAACATGGATTGCGATTTGGCAAAGATCGCGTGCTCTTCAACTTCGGACGCCTGATCCCCCGCAAAGGGGTAGCCGTGTTCTTGGAAAAGGGGATGCCGCTTCTCGATCCCTCTATTCGAATGGTGATTTGTGGGGGGGGGGCCGACTTCGAGAAAATCGCCCAATTGCAAACTCGCCTGGGTCTTCAAGACCGTCTCGTACTTCTTGGTCATCAACCAGAAGAGATCGTCGCCATGTTGCGGCAGTGTGCCGACCTGTTTCTATTCCCTAACATACCAATGCCCAACGACGCGGAGGGGTTTGGCATGACCCAGTTGGAAGGCATGTACGCGGGGCTTCCCGTCGTGGCCTTCGCGGTGGATGCTGTTACCGAAAGCGTGCGCAAAGGCGGATATCTGATCGAGCCCAACAACTATGCGGCATTCGCGGAAGCTATACACCAGTTTTATAGACTGGCTGAAAAAGAGAAGCAGGCGAAACGCGATGAGGCCAGTGAGTACGTTCGTCGAGAGTATTCCTGGGAAGTCAACGCGTCGAGATATTTGGAGATCTTCGAAGGGAGAAATTAGATGCATTATACCGAGTTGGATACGCCGGCCTTGATTGTCGACATGGATGTTCTCGAGGGAAACATTACTACTCTGCAGTCTGCCTGCCATCGTTTGGCGATCGACCTGCGGGTTCATACCAAGACCCACAAGACCCCGCGCCTCGCGCAGTTACAGATCGATCATGGGGCTATCGGCATATGTAGCCAGAAGTTGGGCGAGGCGGAGGCCATGGTAGCCGGGGGGATCAAGGACATCTTGATACCCTACAACATTGTTGGAGCACCAAAGTTGACACGGCTTACCAAGCTTATCCGCGAGAACGATGTAATCCTTACCGTAGCAGCCGACACCGCGACCGTCGTTCAGGGATTGTCGGGTCAAGCATCACGTGATGGTGTGAGTATCAGGACACTGGTGGAGATGGATTCCGGGATGGGCCGTTGTGGAACTCAATCACCACAACAGACGCTGGAACTGGCTCAGGAGATTGATCGTCTGCCGGGGCTTGAGTTTATAGGTGTCATGACATACCCAAGTATGGCGTCGATGCAGCCGTTCATCGACGAAGTTAGAGCCTTGATCGACCGTTCCGGTTTGCCGTTGCACGTGGTGAGCGGCGGCGGGACTGGAGAAGAGGAGGTTTCGAAGGCGTTGGGGTGTACGGAAGTTCGCATAGGTTCGTACGCTTTCGAAGGCATGACGCGCATCAAGGAGCGGAGCGATCTGAATCCAGAACGGTGCGCACTGAGACTGGTAGTCACGGTGGTGAGTGCGGGTCATCACAAACACATCATCGTGGACGCCGGGATGAAGGCGTTGGCCAGCTATCCTCCTATACCTTACGGCTACTGCGTCGAACACCCGGAGATATGGTTCGAGAAGATGTACGTCGAACACGGCGAAGTGAATCTAGATGCGTCATCCCACGTTTTTCGTGTGGGTGACGTAATGTCGTTCATTCCTCTGCACGGCGGCATGACCACTAATCTACATGATCGCATCTTTCCGATTCGTGACGGTGAAGTAATCGACGAATGGGAAGTGGCGGGACGCGGTCGATCCCAATGAGGGTGCGACTTTTTTCGGGAACCTTGAGCCCAATGCATGACACAAAAAGCAGCGAACCAGCATAAAGGTGGAGAAATTCGCATGGAAACACTGAACGATAAAATATTTGACGTAGATACCTCCGAATTCGAGGAAATCGTCATAAAAGGTTCTCAAGATCGAGTGATCGTGGTCGATTTCTGGGCTCCTTGGTGTGGCCCGTGTCGTACCCTAGGACCGATACTGGAAGAGGTGGTCACCATGCTGGGGCCGGGCATCGCCTTGGCGAAAGTGAATGTAGACGAAAACCAGCAGATAGCCATGACATTTGGAGTTCAGGGAATTCCGGCGGTCAAGGTAGTAAAAGATGGTCGTCTGGTGCAGGAATTTACGGGAGCTCTTCCCAAAGAGGAGGTGGAACGAATCTTGAGACCGTTAGTAGTTCTACCTGAGGACACCGAAGCCGAAGAACGTTTGAGCGAGGCTCGCGACTTGGCCGAAGCTGGCGATCTAGAGGCGGCGGCAGCCGTGTTCGAATCGCAGATCGAGGAGAGCAAGGAAGATACAGAGGCCATTCTGGGTTTGGCGCGCATTCGCGTGAAGCAGGGCCACTTCGATCAGGTGAACGAGCTGATCCAAAAGGTCGAACCCGGGAGCTCGGATTACGACAAGGCCCAAGCACTGTTGGCACAGATCGGCTTTGTGCGCACCTGCCAAGACGCTGGAGGTTTGGAGCAATGCCAGGCACGGCTGACAGAAGACCCCGACAATCTGGATGCTCGATTCGACTTTGCTACCTGCGCGGCGGCTAATGACGACTTTGCCATGGCATTGAAAGAGTGGTTTACCATTGTTGAGCGGGACAAAGGTTTCCGGAACGGAGCCGCCAAGGATGCTATGGTCGCCGTTTTTCGTTTACTGGGACGTCACAACGAGATCGTTGCGGACTACCCGCAGCGATTGCACCGCACCCTGTATTAATTCCTTCGCTTTGCCGCCGAATCCAAGGAGTATTCGATCACCTGCTTACTCGGATCGAAGGGGCGAACCGAGCTGAGGCCAAGTCCTTGGATCGCAGCGTCGACCAGTTCTGCGTCGCCGACGGGGCGCCTGACGAAGTGGGTCCCGGCGGACAATAACGCCTGCAATGGCACGAGACCAACCAGCTCACTACCATTGATCCGAACGTCTTTCACTGCCGCTGCCACGCGGCATGCCTCGAAAACTTCGTAGAGACCAGAAATTCGGTAATCCAGTAAATTGAACGAGACCTGCGCACATCCGTACTCTGGCATGAACCATCCTCTAGCTTGTAGTTTCTTAAAGCGACCGGGAATATGAATCGCCGATCTCACGGTGATGCCGCGTTCGTCTCGTTCCGGTCCCCCACTCTCCCGGAGCTCTTCAGCTATGCGTTCGGCCAGAACGGCATCGGTGCAGTCCAGGTTTACGTTCCAGGCAATGAGCACCTCACGTGCCCCGACGACGGTTGCTCCGGTACGAGCGTTGAATAATTGCGGGCCGAAGTCGGGAGTGCCTTCCTTTGTGAGCAGACGGGATGCGAGGCCTTCGTATTCCCCGCGGCGTACGTCTGCCAGCTTCTGACGGTCTTTGCGCGTTGCGGCAGCCCCGTACAGGTACACCGGTATCTTCAGTTCCGACCCCACGCGAGCACCTACCTCGCGAGCCAGTAAGATGCATTCCTGCATGGCCGCATCTTCCAGTGGAATGAACGGAAACACGTCCGTGGCACCGATACGCTGGTGCTCACCGTGATGCAGGCGCATATCGATACTGTTGGCGGCCCGCTCAATTGCCCGAAAAGCCGCGACGAGGACCTGGTCTGGCGAACCGACGAAAGTTATTACGGTTCTGTTCGCACCGACACCGACATCAGAGCCCAAAATCGAAACGGAGGAATCGCAGGAAATTGCGTCAGTTATTCTGAGGATAGTCTCTATATCGCGCCCCTCACTAAAGTTGGGTACGCATTCGATAAGACTCACGTGAAAGCTCCGGCTTCCGAAAACACTAAACGACGCGTCTTCCCACGCCCATCACGTTGCAGTTGGCGCTCAGTATTTCTTTCAGAATGGCTTGAAAACAACAGTAAGTACGACCGCGACGGTCATTACAAGCAAGATCCCGAAAAGCAATCGAAAGTACTCCGGGCTCCTCGTTGGTTCGCCACGCTCGCATAGCTTTCGGTGTTTGGAGAGTATCCCATGCACAGCACCGATGCAGAGGACAAATGCAATCTTCACGTGCATCCATGCGCCGCTGTCTGGAGCTCCCGCACCTGTGGCGATGATCAACAGGATACCCGTCACCAACGCCAAAATTGCAGCCGGATTGATCAATCTGCGCATCACTAACTTGCCTATGCTGTTCAGCGCCTCGTTAGAAGCAGCATCGCGGACTTGGTAGAATAGTATCCACGGAAAGGTCAACATCCCACCCATCCATACAACAATGGAAATCACGTGGAGCCCTTTCATCCACATGTAATAACTGGCCATATTACCTCCGTGTAGGTTGTCGGTTGGGGTCCATTGCTAATTTTTGAGGTCAACATTGAACTGTATTCTAGCAATTTCGCTTTTCAAACTCGGATTCAGTCGAAGCGCTTGTCTGAGGTGGAATGCAGCCGTGGCCTTGTCCCGTAGGTGTAACCCAGTAACCTCGCCGAGATATTTGTGTACATCGTCCTGATTTGGGTCAAGGTCAAGTGAAGAAATCCAGTGGCTCGCAGCGCTCTCATAATGCTGCCTTTGGTAAGCAATCAGCGCTAGCGCGTTGTGCGCCGTCGACTCCGGGCGTATGGAATTTGCAAACTGGTATATCTTCTCGGCGTGCGAAAACTCGTTTTGAACATAGAGGCTATTGGCAATGTCGATGTAGGAACTGGCCATCTTGCGACGATTGTTTTTCGCGACAAAAGCTGACTTGTGAACTCCGTCCTTAAGGGCGCTCAACGCCATGTCGTAGAGACCCACCCAGACGTAGCTCGATGCCGCAGCCCAAGGGATCAAAAACAATGACCGGGACGGATCGGCGTATCCTTGCATGTACTGTTCCAACGCCATCTTTTCCTCCCGCTGCCGCCCAAGTCGATTTGCCCGTTCAGCCTTAAGCAGGAGAGCGTACGCTGCATCTGGATACTGCTCGCGGATGCGGTCCAGCGATCTACCTGCACTTTCTAATCTGTCTTGTTTCAAAGACGCAGCCGCATTCTCGAATTCGGGATCGGCGCAAGCATTACTTCGCATCACCTCGTTACTCCACACCGCAAATTTTTCGGTAAATTCGTTTATTTTCTTCAACACCAAAACTGTGGGATGATCGTATCCGGTGAATGAAGGCTCGAGTTTACTTTCCTCGAAAACAACTCCAAACAATGTCGGCTGTTGTTTGAAGCGCGACACGATTTCGAATCCCAAAGCAGGCGATATCAAATCGCGGTAGAATGCGGAGACGACGGGGAATTGATCTGCGGCGCCTTGAAATTGCCAGCTGCGATTTTCTTCGGCGATAATCAGGTAATCTACCTCCATCAGTCGTCTTCCAAGCGCTCTTGCGGCTGCACGGCAGCTCAAATACCCGCGGGTACCGAAGTGAGATCCGGTTTCGATGAGCAAATGGTGGTGGTGGTAGTCGCTTATTGTCGACCGCACACTGAATCCACCCCGCTCAAGACCTATGACCGTACCATGAGGAACATTTGCCCCCACCCACCGACCGGTAGCGATACGACTATCTTCCTTTGAATAGATGTTGGTGAATGCCGCTCCAAGTAATACGGTGTACACCATAACACCGGCGACCCCTACAAAGGCCGGGATTTTAAATGAGATCGGACGCAATTTGCTCATGCCAGTTGCGCACATATCCGCTACCAATAGAGCCGCGAACGGCAACATCGGCAAAAGGTACCGCACGTGCTTTGTGTGTTGGCCACCGATCGTTACGAAATAGACAAGTATCCAGGTTGCACATACGGTTCTCGAAGGTCCCCCGCGTAGTAACGCCACGACCGTCGCGGGAACCATCAGGCAGGCAAAAGGCCACCCGGTGGCAAGGGGAACCAGCTCTACGAGGTAGTGGGTAAATGGAGCTGTCTCGGTGTCGAACAGCGACCAGGGCCGCAGAATTTCGCCGTTGGTAACCAGCATTGAAAAACCAAAATCGTCTGAGGATTCAGCGCGCAAAAGAAGCTCGGGATCGAAAACCATATATGGTTGCAGAACCAAAACGGTCGTAATCGTGGCAAGGACAGCCCATCTTGTCTTGGGTGCAAGGGCACATGCCAACAACGACTTGAGCGATCCTTGGCCATTACTGCAGCAGTGGACGATCAAGAGGATGGGCATCAAGGCCAAGCCGTTCAACCTAACAGAGGCCACCAATCCAATGCAGACTCCGGCGATCACGTATGCCCGACGATGTCCGGACCGCACCGCCCATAGAAACGCAGTCGTGGAAATGGTTGCCAGAAACGCAAACACCCCATCGACGGTAAAATAGTGGGCGAGCTGGATGGCAATGGGAAAAGCGGCGAAAAGAGTAGTCGCGAGCACCGCCACGGATGGTCTGAACCAGATTGCTCCTATATAAAAGACCATAACCAGACACAAAGTAGACAGACATGCCGAGGTCCATCTGACAGCTTTGAAGACCAACGGTTTCAATTGCGGTGTAGCCAACTCCTTCAAGTCGGCGTCGTGCACGAAGGAAAGAGTCGCCAATACTGCTCGTACCAAATAAACAGGCACTAAACCGTATACTGTTAGTGGAGGATTCAGTGGTGTTTCAAGTTGAAGAGCCGCGCGAACCAGGGTTTCTTCGTCCGGGTGGAACTCATAGAAGTCGGTAGCAATACCGTATTCCGCGACGCGCTCTGGAAGAACAAAATGACTCAAATCCCTGCCGTGGCCGTAAAAACGCGTAACCGAGCCGAACAACAAGGCGGCAGCCGCCAACAACCAAATGGGCCTTCTATTCACGATTTGTCCAAGTCCTTGTCTTGGCTATCCAAGGTTCCAGCTGCGACGTCAGACTGGGATCAAGAATAATTGCCCGCTGCCAGTGGTGCCGCGCTATAGCAGGATCCAGTAGCTTGTCGAGGTTTGCTTTAGCCACCAGCATATGGACGTTTGGCTGGGCGTCGTCAATGACCAACGATCGTTTCCAGTGATCGAGGGCCACCGCGGTCTGACCCTCACCGTACGCAAAGGTGCCTAGAACGTTCAACGCGGCAGGGATTGGGTAAATCTGGAGCGAAAAATCCAGCGTTTTTCTCATTTCGGTCAAACGCCGAAGCTCGAAAAACCGTTTGGCCACAATTGAATAAGACTCGGCCATGGACTCGGCATCTTTTGTATACCGGTAGGACTCGCCAACGCCTTCATTGAGCGTACGAAGCGCTAGGTCGTACAAACCAAGTTCGACCAAAGTGAGTGCTGAGAACCCAGGTATGAGGTGGATGGTGCCATAGTTGGAAACATGCAAGGTTCCACCCACACCACTCTCCGGTCTGTACTTCTGTTTAGCCACCGCACTCAATGACTGGTTCTTCTGCTGCAAATGGATCTCCGACGAAAGCAGATATGTCGTCTTCATGCGAGGGAAGTTGGCTACGGCCTTGGCAAGTTGTTGTTGCGCTCGTTCATAGTCCTTACGCTGGATCGCGGTAGCAGCGGCGGTGAGCCTACGGTCAGCGCAGTCGTCATCCGTCTGCAGCTGCAATCGCCAGGCGTGGAAGGCGGTATACATTGCTTCTCTGTCAATGCTATAGATTTGAACTTCGGGGTGATCATAACCAGTAAACGAGGGTTCGGAGGCACTGTCGTCGAATTCGATACCAAACAGCGTGGGGTTAGTTTTGAATCGTTGTTCTAGGAGGAACCCTGCTTCTTGGTTTGCCAACCGTCGATAGAATCCGGCGACAACCGGGAACAAATCAGGAACCGCACTGTATTGAGCCATCCGGTTGGCGGTGACTATAGCGAGCAAATCCATTGCCTCCAGTCGTTCGCGCAGTAGATCAAGCCTCGTGGTACACAGCAGGTAGGGAGAAGTGTAGAATATCTGGGGCAGGTCCAGCCACACCTTTTTTATATGCGAGCCATCCAAGATGCGGTACAGGGGGAAACCTCCCTTTTCCAGCCCCACCGAACTACCCTTGGACACACGTTGTTGAAGCCATCGGGCCGCGCGTAAACGACTGTCCGGTTCGGTATAAATGTGCCCGAACGCGAGCCCGTAAATGAATGAGGGGCAAAGCAAAACCGCAATCAACGTGGTTCCCAGCAAACGTTTTTGCGACAGAATCCGAGCCGCGAGATCAGCGCACAAAATCGCGATCGCTGGAACCAATGGCACCACGTAACGAACCGACTTAGCCAACAAACCCCCTACAAGCAAAAAGTAGAGCACGACCCAGAGGAGAAGGGTCACCTGAGCGACTCCCCTGGTTCGCAAAGCATACAAAACGGCAATGACTCCGAACACGGTGACCACCGATCCAACCGCCAACGGCAAAAGGTGCGTCCAGTGGTAGACGAACGGCTGTGTGTGATAGTCGACGAGGGTCCAAGGCTGTAATAACTCTCCGCGCGCAATCTGAATGGCGTGACCGAAGTCTTTGGTGGCGTTGGCAAGAAACAGATCAGCGGGCTGGACGAGGAGATTGGGCTGCAAGACTACCAAGGTGCTAACCGCTACGATTCCAGCAAGCAACAAGCACCTGAGACCGCTCGCACCGGATCTGTTGGCACCTCCGGTATCTAGCAAAGAGTGGATCGCCAGAATCAACCCTAACACGACTCCGTTCAAACGTACGGCAGCTGTTATTCCAACTAGCAAGCCGCACAAAACAAACCAGCCCCATCGATGCGACTTGGCCGCCTCGACAATCGCGCCAAGGGTCGCGGTAGCCACCAACAGGAACAGACAATCTACAATGAAGAAGTGTGCTTGCTGCACCGCTCCAGGAGAATAGGCGATAATCGCAAGAGCAAGTGATGCTTGCAGATCGCCCATGTGTCTCTTGGCGATCAGCCAGACCACACCCATTGCAGCGCAGGAGAAAACAACCGCGAGACCCCTGGCCACGAAATACGCCCGACGAGCGCTCTCTGGATCCGCGAGACTTAATGCAGGCCATTCGAAAGCCCAGCCAAACACGTACAGACAAAACCGAAGCAAATGAGTGGGAAGGATCCCGTAAACAGTAAACGGTGGGTTCAACCAGTCGAAGGGACTCAGCGCCCCCCCAACAACCAATTCTTCATCGGGGTGGAAACGGTCGAAACTGTCAAGATCCGCTTGGAAGCCGTCTTCGTTCGTCCCACGGGTGAACCCGATGATGCGGAGAACAACACCGACGATTAACGTAGTGGTGAGAAAAAGTCGCGAGGCGAGGGAACTGGGACCCGAGGCTGCCATTGTTTAGGGCGTAAAATAGCCAATACATCTGCGACGCTCCAACAAACCTTTTGTTTGTCGCCGCTCCGATTTGGTTGACCGAACATAGAGCTCAGCGATATTATCATCGTCACTATCTGATGGAAGGAACAACAAGTTGCGCGTATCGAACCGGATCAACGCGTCCAAGCTGAAACCGAAGATTTACCGTCTCTTGGAGCTCAGCGGTGCAAAGATTGTCGATCTGAACCGCCGTTGGGATCCCACCAGAGGCACTCCCGTCTTTACTGAGCGCGGCAAATACACGACGCGCGGGTGGACCGAGTGGACCCAAGGATTTCAATACGGGTGTGCTATTCTTCAGTTCGACATGACAGGAGATGGAACCTTCCTCGAACTGGGAAGGCAGTCGACGCTGCGTCACATGGCGCCGCACGTTTCTCATGTGGGTGTCCACGATCATGGTTTCAACAACATGTCCACCTACGGAAACCTACGACGCCTGATGTTGGAAGGTCGCATTCCGTTCGATCAACGAGAACTGGAGCTGTACGAGCTGGCGATCAAGGTGTCTGGTGCTGTGCAGGCGTCTCGATGGACCAAGACGGCGTACGACACCGGCTTCATCTATTCGTTTAACGGTCCGCAGTCGCTGTTCTCAGATACGTTGCGTTCACTGCGTATATTGGGTATAGCCCACAGATTGGGACACGTTTTGATGGCCGAAGGTGATGAAAAAATCAGCCTGCTTGGCAGAATGGTCGAACACGCAAATACCACGGCTCGGTTTAATGTCTATTACGGCGAAGGGCGCGATTCATATGACGTCTCTGGAAGAGTTGCGCACGAGTCGATCTTCAACGTGACCGACGGTCAGTACCGTTGCCCCAGCACACAACAGGGCTACTCTCCCTTTTCCACTTGGACGCGCGGATTGGCATGGATCCTATGCGGTTACGCCGAACAACTGGAGTTTTTCGCCCAAGTAAGACAGTCGGAGATAGCGTCAGTTACTTCGAAACGTACCGTAATGAAAACAATGGAAAGGGCAGCACGTGCGACGGCTGAGTTCTACCTCGAAAACAGTTTTTCCGATGGCGTCCCATTCTGGGACACCGGGGCCCCTGGGACTAGTCGGTTTGGTCGGATCACGCGCCAAGTCTCAGATCCCTACAACGACGTCGAACCACTAGACAGCTCAGCTGCGGCCATATGCGCCCAAGGATATTTGCGGCTTGGCAATTATCTCTTGAGTAAAGGAGACGAGGTAGGAAATCGCTACCGGTCCGCTGGGTTCACTATAGCTGACGCGTTATTGGACGATCCCTACATCTCCGCCGCACCAAAGCATCAAGGCCTGCTCCTGCACACCATTTACCACCAACCCAATGGCTGGGATTTCGTGCCAAGAGGTCGCAAAATCCCCTGTAGCGAATCCGCCATGTGGGGAGATTACCACCTCATGGAACTTGCTCTCCTCGTCAAGCGAGAAGCAGATGGCGAGCCCTACCCGACCTTTTTCGTCTAATCGAGGCGCCCCGTTAGCCTGTGATTAATCCACATGAGGTAAACCTTGCCTATCGGAACTATGCGTTCGTTGCGGCTGTCGATGTGCAAGAAAAGCTGATGGCGGTTGTGACTCCAACCGACAACCCCAAGCACGAACTTCATGCCTCTCTGTCCAGACACCGCGCGCATCCATACAACTGCCGCAGCTGCAATTGCCTCTATTATTTGGCACCTGTTGATAGGCCAACATAGAGTCCGGCGAACGTGTAGTGACAGATTCCCCCTTGTTAGCAACACACTCACCGCAGCCAAAACAGCCCCTGCAAACCAAAATGTCATCTACATGTCTAGGCCCGCCAATGGGCTCTGTCTAACATGCAGAAGTAAACAGGCGAGCAATAAAGCAGCTCCATACAACCCGCCCTTTTGCTGTACAACCTTTTGCTTTCCGGTAGACGGGACACCAGGTACCGAGTCCAAACCTGATGTTGATCGGCTTGGCGATAAGAAGAGAAAATCGTATTCCCAGAAGTAGTATGAGGCGGGAGAGTGAGAAAACAATTCCAACGACTCGGAAGCCGTTCGCAGTAGGTAGGCTATTTCTAATGCAACCGCCAACAAATAATAGTGAAGACTGGGCTTGATGGAATCGTGCGGATTGAGATCGCCACTGAAGGAGTTGAGAGCATAGACGACAGAGAATATCCCGTCTGGATGGCCATATCGAGGGTAAACGGATGATTTCAACGATGCGCAGCACCGCGGTTGCCAAGAGTATTAGTAGGAGGGGGAATCGTATTGCGGCGGACAAACACGTTCCGGCCACCGTTGTCAATCAGAATGCCCTTGTAGTTCCATGAAGTGCTCTAACCCCGCTTGGTTACGGTAATTCGGATCGATCGAGAAAACCTCTGCAAAACATTCGGCGGCGCGTTGCAAATCACCTTCCTGCGCGTGCAGGTTTCCCAACGCCACCCAGGCATCTGTATTTGCTGGATCGATGGATAGGGCTTTCTCCAACAAGTGGCGCGCCCGCGAAGGTTGACCGAATTGCCGGTAAGCATATGCCGACACCACGTAGCTGCCGGCATATGTCTTGTCCAGTTTCACCCCGCGCAGCGCAAGTTCTATTGCGTCTTTAGGGTTGCCGTTCTTCAAACTCAAAGCGCCGACGCTAGCATACGCCCGCGCGAATGAGCGAGCGGGTAAATCACCCGCATCCGATGATGCGCCGGTAGATCGGATTCGCCAGATTTCGATCTGAGGCCCCGGTTGCCGAAGGTCGCCTAGGGCGCCGATGGGAACGTAATATCCGTCGATGGGATCGAAGGTCGGTGTCGATGTTTCCAACCCTGCAGCTTCGAAGTGCGCTACACGTTCGGCCCTTTGGCGAAGTTGGTCAGCAAATTTTGTATCGATGGAAGAGTAGGCCAGCGGATGGCGATGCAACAGTACATATTCGCAATTTGAGCCATCGACTGCCGCCATGTCGCCATGAGCATATTCTGTACCGACTACGAAATTGAATACGGATCGGTCCAACGTACTGATGAGAAAGGGGATGGCGGTGTCCAGTTTTTTCCGCCCCCATCGGCGCTCGAAGTGTTTGATCTTCCACCAGATATCCTGGACCGTGAGCGGATCTGGATCGCCCGCCCAGCCACCGAAATTGCAACACGAGGTCCCGGAAGCCATATGTGTCTCCATCCACGAACGCGCGTTCTGCCTGGTATCGGTGGCCGTCAACAGGTGAGAAATACGCACCGCGGTATACGCTGGTTCTGCAGACACGACGAAAAAAGCCAATAGCAGCCAGCTTCGAACGCGTATACGCTGTATCCAAATAGCGACTAACACCGCCTGAATTACTACGAGTGGTAAAGCATAGCGGACAAATACAGATTGTCCAGATCCCATGACAAGGTAGTAGACGACGAAAGCTGACAGTAGGATCCATGTCGGGTTTGGCCGTCTGACAGCAGTGACTACCGCGAGGCCGAACGCTAACAATCCAGCCCAACCGAAGGCGTATCTCAAGCTGACCTTCAGATGATACCACCATCCCAACCCAAGCTCCTGACCGTGTCCTCCCTGGAGGTGTAAGAGCTCTCTCTCGAAGTGCCCAATGAAGACATCATAATCTAAAAGTGTGTATGGTGAAGTGAGAAGAAAGGTGCCAAAGGCGCCCAGCCCAGCCAGCCAAAGGCGACGGTCGAACAACCTTCGTCTGGCCAAAAGGTGAGCAGCGATAACGGCCGTAGCAGCCAATACGCCTGGGTATTTGGTTGCCGTGGCCAACCCTACCAGACCTCCTGCGACGAGGTAGTTGACGATGCGACCACGGCTCATCAAACGCACGCTTGAATACATCGCCGCTGTGTACCAAAACGTCATCGGCACATCCACGGCGGCCAGCGGACTTTGACGGACATGAAGCGAGCAGACGGCCAGCAGCATTCCCGCAATTGCAGCCGCCGCGCGTCCACACAACTCCCTAGCGAGCATGGCTGTGACAAATACAGTTCCCACTGAGAAAAGAGAGCCCGTCCAACGAGCAATTGCCAGCAGTTCCTCCGTACCCCAAAAAAAGGAGTAGGCAACGAAATGATCTAACGTCCAAACGACTCCCGTTAGTTTGAGCATCCCAAAATAACCCAGGTAGAGGATACCCAGCAGGTAGTATTGCAGCGCAGGGTAGAACGCGGTGACTGTGTGTTGTGGATTTAGGTTGCCACTGAAGAAGTAAAGCGGCCAGTAAACGAAGTTGAACTCGTCAGGATGGTGGGCCGGTGTTCCAAGAATTAGCGGAGCCAAGCGAAGAATGGCCGCCAGCAGGAGAACAAGTGATAGAATGGCGGCAAAGCGACTGCTAGACACAGGTATTCGCTCGGGTTCCGACGTCGTGAATTGTTGCGGTCACCGATGGGACATATATTGATCGTTCGTTTGGCAAACGTCGATAGGAACAAACAAATGAGATTTGTGTTTTTGCCGCCTATATCCGACCGCGAGCGGAACTGGGCTTCGAAGATTGTCGTTGAAATCCCCGAACTCGATGTCCAGATTTGTGAGACCCGCCAGGACGCTCTCAGCGCCCTTCCTACGGCATCGGGCGCATACGGCGTAATGGACGCCCAGCTTCTCGAAACCGCTGGTGCGTTGAAATGGCTTGCTTGCCCTCAAGCGGGACCACCTCCAGCGTTTTACTTCCCAGAACTGGTTGCCAGTTCCGTGATCGTAACCAATATGCGGGGAATATTCAATGACTGCATAAGCGAACATGTCTTGTCCTTCGTCTTGGCATTTTCAAGAGGATTGCACGTCTACCTGCCGGCGCTATTCGAAGGACGTTGGGTCAAGCAGCTAGACGAGGAAAGGCTGCCCACTCTACCGGGAGCAATGGCACTCATACTTGGTGTCGGCGGAATCGGAGCTGCCACGGCAGCGCATTGCAGCCACTTTGGAATGAGGGTAACTGGGGTCGATCCCCGCGTTACCGAGATGCCGGAAGGTATCGATTTATTGGTTCATCCGGATGGGTTGGACGATTATCTACCGCTGTCGGATTTTGTCATCATGACAGCACCGCAAACTCCCTCAACCGAAGGACTCTTCGTCCTTGAACGATTCAAGCTTATGAAACGCTCAGCGATCTTCATCAACATTGGCCGGGGCGCTAGCGTGGTACTGAAGGACCTGGTAACAGCCCTGCATGAAGGTATTATAGGTGGAGCCGCACTTGATGTCTTCGAGGAGGAACCCCTTCCCAACGACCACCCGCTATGGAAAGCACCAAATTTCTTAATGACGCCGCACATCGCAGGCGCAGGACGAGATATCGACGCCCGTCGGCTCGACTTGCTGATTAACAACTGTAGGAATTTTGTGAACGGAAAGACCTTGGTGAATATAGTCGACAAGCAAAACAGGTTCTAAATAGTGCCGCATCAGTAGGGCAGCGAACCGACGATCAGCAATGTACCGCTAGCTCGCACTGAGCCTGAGAGTTCCCAATCCTTCGTTACCCCACCGAGTTTGTCACAACAGCGATCGCAGATCTCAAGAAAGGGAGGTCGCCCCGGATCGGCGATGATGACCTGCCTCACCTCTGCTTTCACCGCGCGTCGAATCATCTTGTACACCGGATCCACGAGTTCGTCCCAGAAGCAGATGTCCGCGCCGATCATGAGGTCGAACTTTGACAACATCTTTTTGCGTAGACCCTGAAACTTCATGCGTTCCGTCTTTATGCGGACATCGTTTATCTCCGCATGCAACTTCAGATACGGGAACACGGCCGAATCCATGTCCACGCCCGTAACTCTCGCTTTGTAATTCTTTGCACAGTAGATGGAAGCCAATCCCCAACCACATCCGACCTCGATTACACGGCAACCTTTTGGGAAACCCTGCCGTTTCAGGAAGTCCATGATCAACCAACTGGAATTCCAAAACTTGTCTCCGTGTACACACGGTTCGTATTGGTCTTTTAGGCCTCTAATTCTTTTATCGGCCGCTTTGAGAACCGTGATTCCGAAAGCCTTTCGTTGCGTTTTTTTAAGGCTTTTGGTTTTCTTTGGCATGCATCATTTATACCGGGGTAGGGACATCCGTAGCAAACCATCGTTAAACTAAAGTACCCCGTGTTGGGATCAATGGCGCGGCGAAGGTCGCCTGTCGTCGTCGGTGACAGACCGTTTTGGAGTTTTTGCGACAATAGGTCTTGCTGCCGCGTCGTGGAGGTTGACAGTATTGTGTGCATGATCCTCGACAGATATCTACCGCTTTCAAGCCACTGGAGCCCGCGTCAACGTGCTTTCAGATGTCCGTACTCGATGGAGCGCAGCCGGAGGTTATCGCGATTTTCTAGCTTTAGCCTTTCCACTCATCCTCAGTACCGCCAGTTGGAGCATTCAGAATTTCGTCGACAGAGTGTTTCTCGCTTGGCATTCGACCGAGTCGATGGCGGCGGCACTGCCTGCCGGCATGAGTATTTTTGTTTTCGTCAGCTTCTTCTTGGGGCTTGCCGGTTACGTAAACACTTTCGTTGCCCAGTACGTCGGGGCCCGGCGGTACGAACGAGTGGCAGCTGCTATATGGCAGGGTACTTATTTGTCTTTCGGCGCCGGAGTACTTGCGTTGGGTTTGTTACCAGCAGCTCTCCCGTTGTTCGACCTGATTGGCCATGAGCCCGCAATACGTCAACAGGAAATCGTATACTTTCGCATACTCTGCTTCGGAACTGGGCCGTTCGTACTTTCCACTGCGCTCTCGTGCTTTTTCAGTGGACGGGGTAAAACGTGGACCGTCCTTATCGTTAACTCATCAGCGACCTGTATCAACATCGGATTAGATTACGGTTTGATCTTTGGGCATTGGGGTTTCCCGGCAATGGGCATCCGCGGCGCAGCCTGGGCAACTAATTTCGCAGCACTCTTTTCCGCTTTGTTGTTTGCCTTGCTGATCTTGCAGCGTCCGAACCGCAAGGAATTTGGCACTCTCAGTCAATGGCGATTCGACCGAGATCTATTTGGTCGACTGCTGCGATTCGGGGTGCCGAGCGGCATCAATTTCATGCTCGATATTATCGCCTTCTCATTTTTCATTCTCATTGTCGGACGCCTTGGTACCATTGAATTGGCAGCGACAAATATGGCGTTCAATGTAAACGGTTTGGCGTTTATGCCGTTGATAGGATGCGGAATCGCAGTCTCCACGTTAGTGGGACAGCGCCTCGGTGAAAACCAACCGGAGGCAGCCGAATATTGTACTTGGTCTGGGATGCACCTAGCACTGGGCTACATGGGCGTAATGGCTGTTTTGTACCTTGCTATCCCACAGGCGTTTTTGATGCCATTCGGGCTGCGAGCCGAGGATGAGGATTTCTTGGCTGCGCAGTGCCTGGCAGCGGAATTGTTGCGAATTGTGGCGATATATTGCGTGTTTGACGGCATGTACATCGTGTTCACCTCAGCACTAAAAGGTGCAGGGGACACGCGTTATGTCATGATCGGCACAGTGGGTTTGAGTTGGTTAGTGATGTTGGTTCCCTCCGTCGTCGGACTCGCTCTTTTCGATTTCGGCATTTGGTCGTTATGGGTTTTTTTGTGCGCTTACATCGTGACAGCCGGCATTGTATTCTACTTCCGATTTAAGGCAGGAAAGTGGAAAACAATGCGGGTCATCGAAGAAAACGTTTTGCCAAGTACCGTGGGACGCTCCGACTGATGCCCATCGTTGAGCAGCCGGTAGAATCAGTGGCGCTTGTTTTCGCAGTTCTGTGTCACGACGCCTCTCAGCTTTCCCGCACCAACATGCAACTCGAGGATCTTTTTGGAAACATTCAGAGCCGGAGCGAGGTCTTCCCGTTCGACTTTTCTACCTATTACAGCGAAGAAATGGGAGATGGTCTGATCAAACAGTTGTTGAGGATTACGGCGCCGGTGGATCCCGCTGTCCTATACGACGTCAAACGCAGGACCATGCAACTGGAACGAGAACTGGCAGAATCAACTCGCGGTGCGCTTCGCCGGCGAGCTAACGTCGATCCCGGTCTCGTGTCAGTGGAAAGCCTGGTCCTGGCGACGACAAAATACAGCGGTCACCGCATCTGTATCGGGCCCGGTCTGTTCGCCGAAACGACCTTGCTGTTCCAAAAAGGAAAGTGCCAGCCAATGCAGTGGACCTACCCTGACTACAAGACGCCTGTGGTTCAGAACTTTCTGTTGAACGTTAGAGGAGGCTTGTTGCAGAGGCGCCGTGTGGCAGAGAAGGGTAGTTCAACGGTCTGAAATTGGCACGAAGTTACGTTGCGAAGGACCGTTGTATATGTGGGCCGGCCTGATCAGTCGGTTATGGGCAAATTGCTCGATGATGTGTGCCGCCCATCCTGTTACCCTGCTGGAAACGAAGATGGGGGTGTAAAGCTGTATGGGAATCCCGAGCATGTAATAGACGTACGAGCAGGGCAAGTCGACGTTGGGAAAGATTCCTTTTTCGCGATCCATGGTTTGTTCAACCACGTCAGCGATCTCAATCCACTGGGTATTATTTAGAAAAGCGGCAAGATCGCGACCAATCGCTTTCATGATCGGAACGCGGCCATCGCCAGTTCGGTACTCGCGATGGCCGAATCCCATGATTTTGCGCTTGGCAGCAAGTGCATCCAATACCCACTGTTCGGCCTTATCGGCAAATCCGATCTGACTCAACATCTCCATCGCTTTTTCATTCGCCCCCCCGTGTAGTGGCCCTGCCAACGAGCCGATGGCCGCAACGATGCTAGCATAAAAGTCGCTCAAACTAGAGGCCACGACCCGGGCCGTAAAGGCGGACGCGTTGAATCCGTGTTCGGCATAGAGAATCAACGAAACATCCATTGCCTTGATCTCCTGTTCGCCGGGTTCAATGCCGTGCAACATGTACAATAAATTAGCTGCTTGCGAGTATTCGTCCTTGGGAACGATCGGTTCGACACCCGAGGCAAGACGGTGGCCAATGACGACGATAATCGGAATCTTTGCCAGAAGCTCGATCGCGCGATCCCGGTCTGCTTCGGGGCTCCTGTCGTCTGCATTGGCGTCCTCCAAAGCCAAGGCCGAAACAGCAGTTCTCAACAAAGCCATGGGGTGAGAGCGTGCTGGGGCCCGGTGCAGCAGCTCAAGTACGTAATCGCTGAGACCACGACGGTGTCGGATCTGTTTCTCGAAATTGAAAAGTGCGGACACAGTTGGAAGGTCGTCGTAGATGAGCAGGTAGGCTACTTCCTCGAAGCGGCAATGCTCGCAGAGGTCGACAACATCGTACCCGCGTATAAGCAATCGATTGCGTTCGAGGTCGATGCTCGAAATCGCCGACTCGCCCGCAATAACTCCCTCAAAACCTGGACTGTAACTTTTCGTTTCCACGACAACAATCCCGGACTGGATGGGAATCTAAGAATCTGCGTTAGCAACCCGCGTCACGGCGGAATCCATCTGAGCGTATTCGTCATAACGCAGAAGAGTATATAGCTCTTCTCGAGTCTGCATACGCGCAAGCCAGTCGACTTGGGTGCCCGTGTTACGCATTTCCCGAAACAACTCCTCCGCCGTTTTCATCATAACGCGAAATGCAGTCATGGGAAAGATCACCATGCGGTAACCCATCTCCGCAAACTCGTTGGCCGAGATCATGGGTGAGCGTCCGAACTCAGTCATGTTCGCCAACAAAACCCCGTCCACCCGCTCCGCGAAGCAGGCAAACTCATCCGCGGATTCTAGGGCTTCCGGGAATATTGCATCGGCACCTGTTTCGAGATATCGCAGACTCCGTTCGACGCTGGCTTCGAACCCCTCGACGCTGCGGGCGTCGGTACGGGCAATTATCATAAAATCTCGATTCGAACGAGCGTTTAAAGCTGCCGTCAACTTTTGCTGCATGGTACCGATTGAAATCAAGCTCTTGCCTTGGAGATGACCGCAACGTTTCGGCATCACCTGATCCTCCAGATGTAACCCCGCCAATCCGGCGCATTCGTATGCTTGCACAGTGCGCACGACCTGCAAAACGTCCCCGTATCCAGTATCGGCGTCGCATATCGCCGGCACCTGCAGTGCCCGCGCGATGTATCCCGCTTGAGTAGCCATTTCGTTCATGGTGAACAGTCCTATGTCCGGGTAGCCAGCCGTACTGTTTACCAACCCGGCACCGGAGATGTAGACCGCCTCGAATCCAGCTTCTTGTGCCAGCATACCGACAGCCGCATTGAAAGCCCCAGGAAGCACCACTGTCTTGTCAGCTATTAAAGCTCGAAGGCAGGTTCCGGGTGACCTGGTATCAGAATCGGACAGCATTGGACTTTAATCGACGTCGATAGTGGATTCGCGTTCCGGTCCGACGGATATCAGCGATACCGGTCGCCCGGTCAAATCCGAGATGCGATCCACGTAGTGTCGAGCGTTGGGGGGCAGATCGTTGAAACGACGAATTGCCGTGGTTTCAACCTGCCATCCGGGCAACTCTTCGTAAATAGGTTCGCAGTTCTGCAATAGCTCGGGGTCCGACGGAAATTCGGACAACTCGGTGTTGTCGCACCTGTATCCCACGCACAACCGCAGTTGCTCCAACGTGTCCAGCACGTCAAGGCGAGTGAGCGCGATGCTGGTCAAACCGTTGATACGTCCGGCAAGCCGAACAATGGGAGCGTCGAACCAGCCACAACGGCGAGAGCGACCGGTAGTTGCACCGTATTCGTGTCCGATGGCACGGATGCGTTCGCCATTCTCATCGTCCAATTCCGTGGGAAAAGGACCGTTGCCAACCCGCGTAGT
>CAYNZV010000004.1:43579-53916 GCA_964401715.1 uncultured Gemmatimonadaceae bacterium
CGTCAATACGGTCAGCACCGTAGATGCGCTCCAGGATTTCGTTCTTGGACCTGATCGCCAACCGCAGCTTGCCCCTGAGGGTATCCGCATGCAACAGATCCGCTATGCGCACACCGTTGGTCCTTTCTATCTTGTCGCGGTAACAAGGGCCGATACCACGTAACGTCGTGCCTAATTTCACACTCGCCGAGTCCTCCTCAGCAACTTTTTCCAGTGCCTTGTGGTACGGCATTACCACGTGTGCATTGCCACTTATGAACAGACGGGCTGCGACGCTGATACCCCGGTCCTTGAGCCCATCGAGCTCGGTAATAAGTGCGATGGGGTCAGCCACTACGCCGTTTCCGATGACGCAGATCTTGTCAGGATGGATGATCCCGGAAGGAATGATGTGAAAAACGAAAGTGCTGTCGCCTACCTGAACGGTGTGGCCGGCGTTGGCACCTCCCTGATAGCGCGCAACGACATCGGCTTCCAAGGTCATGTAATCCACGACCTTGGCCTTGCCTTCATCACCCCATTGCGCGCCCAGCACGATCTTGGCGGACATATCTCAGCTTTCCGTCTTCCCCTTGGCCGACGCCGTGGGGTCGGCCTCCAGTACATCGTTCACCCATTGAATGACGTCATCGCGTCCCTCACCGGTAAGGGCGGAGAAGGACGCGAACGAAAGCCCTTCCAAGGATCCTCCGGTCTCCAAATTGGACAGCTTGGTGTTGAACTTGCTCCGGGTCATCTTGTCTACTTTGGTGAAAACTAATAGAAACTCGGATTGACGTTGGCGCAGCCAATCGATCATAACCAAGTCATGATCGGTCGGGCCGTGGCGCGCATCGATCAATTGCACCACCGCAACCAATTGCTGCCGCGCTTGGAGGTAATCTTCCGTCAATCTACCTAGTTGCCTACGCAGATTGACGCCCCCACGCACGTAACCGTATCCGGGAAGATCGACGATGTAGAATCTATCGTCAATCAAGTAGTAATTCAGCTGGCGTGTCTTGCCGGGCGTCGAACTGGTGTGTGCTAATTTCTTACGGTTTAACAGCTTGTTGATTAGGGACGATTTGCCGACGTTGGAGCGGCCGGCAAACGCGATCTCTGGGAAGCCGGTTGTTGGTAGGTCCGCTGGACCGGCTGCGCTGATGACGAACTCTGCGGTTGGAAATTCCATGCCCGGCGGGTGTTTGGTTGGATCACGCCCGTTTGCGCTCCAGTTCGTCTTCGTCGTCGATTTTGTCGACTCCTTTCTCGATCACCTCGGCGGTTATCTCGAACTTGGTAATATTTGACTGCGATGGAATGTCGTACATAATATCCATCATCGCCTGTTCCAAGACGGACCTGAGGCCTCGTGCGCCGGTACCCTTCTTGACCGTCAGATCCACCACCTTGTGTAGTGCTCCTTCGGTGAAGTCTAGCTCGACACCGTCCATTTCGAACAACCGTTGGACTTGTTTGATTATGGCGTTACGCGGCTCGGTGAGGATCTCGAAGAGGTCGTCTTCGCCAAGTGCGTCCAAGGTAGTAATGACCGGTATCCGGCCCACAAATTCGGGAATCAAGCCGTAGGCCAGCAGGTCCTCCGGCTGCACGTGGGCCATGATCTCTTCTTTCTCTGCTTCTTCCGGTTCTTGTGCTAAGCCGAAGCCGATCACGCGGCGACCGACTCGTTGACTGATTATCTTGTCCAATCCTTCAAACGCACCCCCGCAAATGAACAGGATATTCCGGGTGTTCAGCTGAATCATTGGCTGCTCGGGGTGTTTGCGGCCTCCCTTTGGTGGTATGTTGGCGATGGTGCCTTCGATGATCTTGAGAAGCGCTTGTTGCACCCCTTCGCCGGAGACATCGCGGCTGACAGCAGGTGAAGCGCTCTTGCGGGCAATCTTGTCGATTTCGTCTATATAGAGAATACCCTTCTCAGCTCGCTGCACATCGTAATCGGCCGCCTGCAACAAGCGAACCAGGATGTTCTCCACATCCTCACCCACGTAACCAGCCTCGGTAAGGATAGTTGCGTCGGCGATCGAAAACGGAACCTGTAGTACTTTGGCGAGGGTGTTTGCCAACAAGGTTTTCCCGGTCCCGGTGGGCCCAACCAGCAGAATGTTGCTTTTCTCCAGTTCTACCCCTTCCATGGCGATGTTAGAGCGTACTCGTTTGTAATGATTGTAAACGGCAACAGAGAGGATTTTCTTGGCCTGTTCTTGTCCGATCACATACTCGTCGAGAAACGCTCTGATCTCGGTGGGCTTGGGAAGGCTACCAGTTTCCCAAGGCAAGGTTTGGCGCTTTTCTTCGGCCAGGACTTCGTTGCAGAGTTTGATGCACTCGTTACAAATGTGCACCGAGGATCCGGTGATGATCTTTTCCACTTGGTTGGCGCTGCGTCCGCAAAACGAGCAACTAGGGTCGCTCTTAGGTGGTCGTTTGCGCATTACGATTGATCCTGGTAGACGCTCGTTATGGCTAAAGCCGCCTATTCTGTATGTTTGGCCTGGGGTTCGATTATGCGGTCTATGATGCCGTACTCGATTGCCTCTTCTGGACCCATGAAGAAATCCCGCTCCGTATCCCGCTCGATTCGATCCAACGGTTGTCCAGTGTCGGCAGCGAGGATCTCGTTGAGCTGTTGTCGAATCTTGATAATTTCGCGGGCGTGGATCTCGATGTCAGCTGCCTGACCCCCAACACCTCCCATTGGCTGGTGTAGCAGAATCCTTGAATTTGGCAGCGATTGGCGTATCCCTGCGGCGCCACCGGCGAGCAACACGGCACCCATACTGGACGCCTGACCAACGCAAGTGGTCGAAATGTCAGCCGACACATATTTCATAGTGTCGTAGATCGCCATCCCCGCCGCCACAGAACCCCCGGGAGTGTTGACGAACACTGAAATCTCTTTTTTGGGATCTTCTGAATCGAGAAACAGGATCTGAGCGATCACCATGTTGGCAATCGGGTCATTTATCGGGGTACCGATGAAAACGATGCGTTCCTTGAGCAAGCGGGAGTAGATATCGTAGCTGCGTTCACCCCTGCCCGTTTGCTCGATGACCATTGGTATCAGTGACATTCGCCCCTCTCGCCTACTGCATTACTACTCTCAAACGGCCTGTTCCTCGATCTCTGCGCGCTCAATCAGGTAGTCGAAGACTTTGTTCTCTTCCAACTCCTTGCGCAGATTTTCCGCCCACTTGGACCGTCGTAGCTCACCAACCTTCATGCCGACCTCTTCGGCCTTTGCGGACACAAATTCCTCGAACTCGTCGTCCTCAACAGTTACACCAGCTAATTCCCGAACCGCGTCCATCAGAAGGTAGGACTTAAGCTGTCGGATGGCTGCCGATCGTTCCTCGGGAGCCGCTGATCGGGCGTCATCCTCATCGTGATGATCGTGATGATCGTGATGATCGTGATGATCGTGATGATCGTGTTTGTGGCCTTCCCGCTCAGCCCGCTCACGACGCAACGTCTTCAGATAGTTATCGACCATGCTCTCTGGTAATTCTAGCTCGTTGGCTTTGATCAGCTCTTCCGTCAAGCTACCACGCAATTGTTGGCGCGACAGTGTTTCCCATCGTTTTGTCAACTGTTTGCGCAGATGTTGGCGCAGGCCGTCCAACGATGAAAACTGGTCTCCCAGATCCTTGGCGAAGTCGTCATCCAGCTCCGGCAACGTGCGATCACGAATCTGGCGCGCTGTTATTTCGAAGAATTCTTCTTTCCCCGCCAGTTGCTCGTTTGGCAAGTCTTCCCGATACGAAAATTTAACCCGACGTTGCTGGCCAACTTCGATCCCCATTAGCGCTTCTTCAAACTCGGGGCTTGGTGCACTCTCGGAGCCGATCACGAAATAACGCTCTTCATATTTTTCGCCCACGATCGGCACTCCCGTCGTATCCAGCTTTTGAAGGTCTGCGATCAACACGTTGCCGTTTTCGAGCGGTGCCGATGAGGAGCTTTCGGTGGCGTGCTGATTCCGCAGCTCCTGCAGCTGCTCGTCCACCTCATCTTCGGTCAACTGATGGACCATTTTTTTCACCTTGAGCCCATCGACAGTGTCCACCCGCACTTCTGGCCAGATATCGAGTGTGGCGGTAAACGTCAGGTCTTCGCCAGGATTGTGATCAAGCTTCTGAATTGTGGGGGGAGCCGCTGGGGTGAGCCCACTCTCGCGGGTCGCTTCTTCGACAAAACTCGGCAGTAGGGTGCTGATGACATCGCCGCGTATGGACTCTCCGTACCGAGACTTAATGATCTTGAGCGGCACTTTCCCTTTGCGAAACCCGGGCACCTGAACGCTTTTTTGATACTTCTTGTAAGCCTTGTTGAGTTCGACGTCCATGCGCTCAGCCGGGACCTCGACTTTTAGCTCTCGTTCCCATTTTCCCGTTTCAACGACGTTCGTTTTCACCACCAAAAAACTTTCTAATTTGCGAAAGGGGGGACTCGAACCCCCACGCCCTTACGGGCACCAGATCCTAAATCTGGCGCGTCTACCAATTCCGCCACTCTCGCAGAAGTTATTGGTAAACAAGAGTATAGTGTCTGACAAAATAGGGGTCAAGCAAACGAAACAGCGTCGCAACAGAAGCACTTATTTGTGGATTTCTCCGAGCACCTCGCTCGTCTTGACTCGTTTCTGACCCATGGAATCACGCTCGCGAATGGTCACGGTGTCGTCTTCCAGTGTCTGTGAATCCACTGTCATGCAGTACGGAGTACCAATCTCGTCCATACGCCGATATCGCCGACCGATAGCACCCCCTTCATCGTAGAAGACCGGTAGATGCGGACGTAGCTCTTCCACGAGCTTGCGGGCAATTTCCGGCATTCCATCCCGCTTGACGAGGGGCAAGACGGCCGCCTTGATCGGTGCAATGGCCGGATGCAAACGCAAAACCACTCGAGTTTCTCCCTTCACCTCTTCCTCGCGGTAGGCATTGGCAAGACAGGCCATCGTCGTGCGACTCGCCCCAATGGCGGTTTCTACCACACTCGGCAAGACCTTTTCTTTCGACCGCTCATCGAAGTAACGCAGTGATTTTCCGGAAAACTTCTCGTGCTGCGCGAGATCGAAATCTCCGCGATTATGAATGCCCTCCAATTCCCCCCATCCGAACGGAAATTCGAATTCCACATCCACGGCGGCGCGGGCGTAATGGGCGAGCTCATCCCCCTTGTGTTCGGTCCAGCGACGTTTGTTCCCTGGGATGCCGATCTCATCGAACCAACTCCAGCGCTGTTCTTTCCAGTACTCATACCAAGTCGTCTCTGTGCCCGGCGGCACGAAGAACTGCATTTCCATCTGCTCGAACTCCCGTGTGCGGAAGAGGAAGTTCCGCGTGTTGATCTCGTTCCGGAATGCTTTTCCTATCTGGGCAATGCCGAAAGGCAACTTTCTGCGCATAGCGGCCTGCACATTGAGAAAATTGACGTAACTACCCTGAGCAGTTTCGGGGCGCAGGTAGACTGTTGAGCTCTCCTCCTGCATGGAACCAACAAAGGTCTTGAACATGAGGTTGAAGTCACGCGGGTCGGTCAAAACGTTGCTCTCACCGCAGACCGGACATTGGCCGGCTTCTCGCTGTTGGTCACTTAACATGTCCTCCCGGAAGCGGGCTTTGCAGTTTCGGCAATCCACCAATGGATCGGTGAAACCGTCGACGTGACCTGAGGCCTCCCAAACCCTAGGATGCATTAGAATGCTGGCGTCGAGTCCGTCGATGTCTTCACGGTAGGTCATCGACCGCCACCAATATTCCTTGATGTTGCGCAGCACCTCGACGCCTAGCGGACCGTAATCCCAGCACCCATTCAATCCGCCGTAAACCTCCGAACTCTGGAAGATGAATCCGCGGCGTTTGCACAATGAGACCAGCTTTTCCATCACGTCCGCCATAAGTCGACTCCTCAACAACTCCTTGCGTTACAATTTGCGGATAATTCCCTCAAGAATTGAAGTGACCTCAGCGATCCAAGCCGCTCTGCATGAAACTCCAGAAAACCGCTCAATATCTTCCTGGGTTCGCTGGCGTTTGCGGGCACTTCCGGAATGGCGTCACGATGGTAGGTTCGCAATCCTTGGAGGTGGACGAGAAAGTTAATGCTTTCGTTCGATATTCGCATCGCCTGTTGATCGTCCACCGCTGCGCAAGCTTTGCAGACGATTCCCCCTAACGCAGTACTAACGCATTGATTCGGACCGTTGGCAGAACCACCGCACGACACACAGTGTCTCAACTCCGGCTTGTATCCGAGGGCTTGGCAAACGCGCAACTGGTAGTACCAGAAAATCGGCTCTAGCTGAGAGTCGGAGACTTCGTCAAGTGCGCCAAGAACACCGGAGATGCAGCGGTAGAGTTGTCTGTTCGGTTCGCTGTCGATGACGAGGCGGTCCACCAGTTCACATGCGGCGCTGCCAAACGAAAGGCGTTCGAAGTTGCCGACGATTCGTGGGAACGAACGATCCAAGGCACATTCGCTCAGAGTCTGTAGGTCACGATCAGCCCGGACGTAAAGTAAGGCATCCACCTCGTTCATGAGCTCGAGACTACCGCCGAATTTGCTATTCGGTTTGCGCGCACCTTTGGCCACCGCTGTCAGCTTGCCATGCTCTTCAGTGAAAAACACCACCCGTTTGCTGGTTTCCCCCATCCGCCACGAGCGCAATACGATCGCTTTGGTTTTGATGATTTGTCTCGGCACAACAACTCATTCTTCTTCTGGTAATGACCGCCGAATTCGATAGACCCGTTCGTCTTTCTTGGCCATTCCGTACTCTTCGCGGGCAACCTTCTCGATGTAGTCAAGATCGATTTCGAGCTTCTGCAATACTGTCCGCAGACTGTCATTGTGAGCCTGCAGCTCTTGCACTCGCGTTTCCCATTCCCGTAGATCCTCGTCCGTTTGCCATAGACGTATCAAACCGTGATCGCCGGCGATCAGGATGTAAACCATGGCCACAACCGCGACCAGAACCAGTACTGATTTCCACCGGGAAGGTTTGACTACTGATTTTCGTTGCCTCGTCGGCATGGTAGTCGCCAGGATTAGTCACAAGAGAACGAGATCATCACGGTGAATCACTTCGGTCGCCGGACGCTTTAAGATCCTGGTCACTTGATCGCTATTTTTGCCGCGAATGACAGCGAGTTCCGCCAAGCTATAGCGGCACATCCCGCGGCCCAAATCGACTCCGTGCTCGTTTTCAATACGGACTACATCACCGGATTCAAAAGTTCCGTCTCCCGACACCACACCGGCCGGAAGCAGACTCTTGCCCTGGCGCGTCAAGGCCCGCTCGGCACCGTGATCCACCACCACACAGCCCTTACAGAGAGATCCGAAGGCAATCCAGCGCTTGCGGCTTCGCAAGCGTCCTCGTTTGGGAATAAACAGGGTCCCCAGTTCATAACCGGCTAAAATATCCTGGAGACGGTGTTTGTGGGCGTGGGCTATCAGAGTCATTTCTCCGCATGCCATAAGAAGCCGGGCAGCACGGATCTTGGTTTCCATTCCGCCGCTGCCACCGCGACTAGTTGAGGTACCGATCATCCTGTCCAGTAGCTTGTCACCGTATTCGATCTCCGGCACCACCGCACCGCGCGGGCCACTGTTGTCATAACCGGCGTGCACCCCATCCACATCGGACAGAATCAAGAGGAGTTTGGCTGCAATGAGGTTCGAGACATAGGCGGCCAACATGTCGTTTTCGCCAATGGTCAGCTTGAGTTCAGCGATCGCGACGCTGTCGTTCTCGTTGATCACCGGCACGGCGCCAACCCGAAAGAGTTGACGGAAGGTATTTTCCAAGTTGAGATAACGTTGGCGATCATGCAGGATGTCGTCGGAGGTCAACAACACCTGGCCGATCGGCACTCCGAGTCGCCTAAACATGCTCTCGTACGCATGCATCAACAGGTTTTGACCGACCGCTGCCACTGCTTGTAGCTCGCTGATTGCTCGGGGCCTCTCCTTCAATCCTAGGCGGCCAATACCTGCCGCTACTGCCCCGGATGACACGATTGCCACTTCGTACCCGGACTCCCTGAGCGCGGCAACTTCCTTTATCAGAGTTCGCAGTGCTGGTCGATTAAGCTGATTGTCGTGGGTGGTAATGCTGCTGCTACCGATTTTCACAACCAATCGACGAATCCCAGACAGACGTTTTTTACGGCCGTCGGACAGCTTCGATTTTGGGCTCACGTTAAATGCCTACGTTATGTGTTGGCCGGGTAAGCAAATCGGGAAAGAGACATGGGGCAAGGCGGGGCTGGATAAGAAGACGCAATACTGCTGCCAGCAATTCAGTTGCGGACCAGGACTCCCCGCTCGCTTAGGAAATATTTCACTTCAGGAATAGAATAATCGCCGAAGTGAAATATGGAGGCTGCCAGGGCGGCACTAGCTTGACCATCGGTTAAAACTCGATAGATATGTTCCACATTTCCACAGCCGCCGGAAGCCACAATAGGCACATCTACTCTATTCGCGACAGTGCGGTTTAGTTCGAGGTCGTACCCTTCTCGGGTGCCATCGGCGTCGATGCTATTGAGCACCAATTCTCCAGCACCATGGTCCACCAATTTTTCGACCCATTCGACGGCGTCTATTCCCGTAGCCGTACGGCCCCCATTAATGTAGATCTCCCAACTCGGTGCTCCGCCCTCTGACTCCGGCTTGCGCAGAGCATCGATTGCACCGACGATGCATTGGCTTCCGAAACTCTCTGCACCCTGACGAATGATATCGGGATCGTGCACGGCGGCCGAGTTGACCGACACCTTGTCGGCGCCACTCTTCAGAATTTCGCGCATATCGGCAAAGGTGCGGATTCCGCCCCCGACGGTCAGCGGAATGAAAACACACTCGGAAACCTGTTCCACCAGAGTTTGGACTATCGCGCGACCTTCGGCGGATGCTGTTATGTCGTAAAAGACCAGCTCGTCCGCCTTCTCCAAGTCGTAGCGCGTGGCCAGTTCGACGGGATCGCCAGCATCGCGGTCGGCGGAAAAGCGCACGCCTCGCACATTGCGACCGTTCTTCACGTCTAAACAGGGGATAATACGTTTAGCCAGCATGTTCAATAGCGGGAAGCGAAATTCTGCAACAACCGAAGACCTGATTGTTGACTCTTCTCGGGATGGAACTGAACTCCGAGGATGTTTTCGCGGGCAGCTATGGACGTATACTCCAATCCGTATTCGGTGGTAGCAACACAGTCCTCGGACTCTTCCGCATCAACGTAGTAGGAATGCACGAAATAGAAAAAGCTGTTATCCGGGACGGCCTCAAGCGCTTTGATCGACTGTTTATAACGTACCTGATTCCAGCCGATCTGGGGCACTCGTTCCGTAGGCGGGAACCGTTTGATGCAGCCCGACATTAAACCCAATCCACGGTGCCTGCCCAACTCCTCACTTTCGGTGAACATAAGCTGCAAACCGACACAGATCCCCAAAAACGGGCGACCGGCTTCGATGTGGTCTAGAATGCGCTCGACCCATCCACCCTTTCGCAGGTTATTCATCGCGTCCCCGAAAGCAGCATCCCCCGGAAGAACCAGGTGGGAGGCTGAAATCGTCTGGCCCGGATCGTCAAAGATACGGGCTTCAAAACCGAGATGTTCGAACGCTTTTTCGACACTGCGAAGATTGCCCATTCCATAATTGACGACAGCGATCATGAAGACCCCAATTCGGCGGAACGTTCAGTGGCTGCCGCGACGGCACTCAGGAGTGCATCGCGAATGCCCTTCTCCTCCAGCTTGTGCAGGCCGATTATGGTCGTACCTCCCGGCGAGGTTACTCGCTCCCGTAGAATCGCAGGATGCTCACCACTATGACATACCAGATGAGCCGCCCCAAGAACGGTCTGCGCGGTCAGCTTGAGCGCGACTTCGCGACTCAATCCCATGCGCACTCCCCCGTTAGCCAACGCCTCTATTATGGTGTAAACGTACGCCGGTCCAGATCCCGACAGTCCGGTCACGGCATCCATATGCGCTTCGTCCACGATCACGGTGATCCCGACTAGGTCGAAAATAGCCGTGGCCGTGGCTATGTCATCTTCGGTAGCGAAACTGCCGCGACATAATGCGGACGCCGCTACTGCCTCCGAAACCAAGGTTTGCGGCATCACTCTCACCACGGGAACTTCGGAGGAGAACAGTCCTTCTATGGTGGCGGTTTTTACACCGGCCATGATGGAAATGACCAGTTGGCCCGGTCCAAGTTCTCTGCCAACCTCGGCGAGAATCGAGTTTGCCGACTGGGGTTTTGTTGCGACCACGACCACATCTTGCTTTTGAACCGCCGCCGCAATCTGGG
>CAYNZV010000004.1:54016-86604 GCA_964401715.1 uncultured Gemmatimonadaceae bacterium
GAGTAGTGTCAATCACGCGCCGTGACGAAGCTCGTACGGTCAATTTCCCTCTGAAAACAGCACGATTCCGCTTGACTATTTTGTCGGACACGTGCTATTATTGGCACAAGTTCGTCTTTCTCTAACTCTCGTGGCGAGGGGTGTGTATTTAAGGAACACCGGGAAATGCGCCGAACTCCTGGAGAGGAGGTGGTCGATGGGGTAGTTTGACCGGCGTTCTGACGTACCGCGAGACGGACAACCCTACGCTTTCACCAAAAGACAGATCACCGCGAACTCGCGTTTTCCGCCATTCAAGGAGTTGATCATGGCAAAGAAGAAAGCCGCCGCCAAGAAGAAGACGGCTGCACCGAAGAAAAAGAAAGCCGCCGCCAAGAAGAAGACGGCTAAGCGCAAACCGAACCCAGCGTTCATGCGTCCGCTGAAGCCAGACGCAGCGCTGAGCGCCGTCGTCGGCCCGAAACCGATCCCACGCACGCAGGTCGTGAAAAAGCTCTGGGCTTACATCAAGAAGAACCGCCTACAGGACATGCAAAACAAGCGCATGATCAACGCTGACGACAAACTGAAGGTTATCTTTGGAGGGAAAAAACAGGTGAGCATGTTCGAAATGACCAAACTGGTCAATAAGCACCTGAAATAGTACCGTTCGTCGGCACGTAGCCGCTTGCAGTCATAGAGAGGGGTTCCGCATTTCGGAACTCCTCTCTTTTCGTTTGCTTCGCTCCACTCGAGAAGCGACCTTCCAGCTATGACAGAACTCATAATCGCCACAATCGCCGTACTGTCGATTTCGTGCATCTGTTCCGTCCTCGAAGCAGCCCTCTATTCGATTTCGGCCAGCCAAATAGAGCTCCTAGCGAGGCAAGGTCGGAAATCCGGTAGGATTCTGAAGCTTCTGTATGACGATATCCAGCGGCCAATATCGGCGATTCTTTCTTTGAACACTCTGGCCAACACCGGTGGTGCGGCGATTGCCGGAGCTGCATTTGCCGGCGTGTTCGGGCGCTCCAACGAAGTGTATTTTACCGGTGCGCTGGCACTATCGGTGCTAATTTTCTCCGAAATCGTACCAAAAACCATCGGCGTGTTGTACGCGCGGTCTTTGGCAAACTTCATTGCCCGTCCCATACAATGGCTTGTGTGGATCTTCACACCGCTTATATGGCTGAACTACTTCATCACCCGCTTGATAACTCGCAACAGTTCGTCGATCCAGGATATTTCTGCTGAGGAGATCGAAATCATCGCCAGGATGGGTCGTCAAGCAGGAGCCATCGCGCCTGAGCAAGAACGCATCATCCGCAATATTCTGAATTTGCACGGATTGCGGGCCGGCGACGTAATGACTCCGCGAACGGTAGTGATGTCACTCGATCGCAATCTGACGGTGAGCGCAGCCCGGGAACAGGCCGGCGGCTGGCCGCATAGCAGGGTTCCGGTGTATGATCAAAACAAGGAGTCGATGATCGGCGTTGTCATGCGACGAGATGTGTTCAACGCCCTGGCAGATGGACGCGCTGATCTTACGTTGGGAGCGCTGGAGCGACGAGCCCATTTCGTGCCGGAGCTGGCGCGATTGGATCAGCTGTTCAAGGAATTCCTACAGCGACGTGAGCACCTATTTTTGGTAGTGGACGAGTACGGCGATTTCGCCGGAATCATTACCCTGGAGGACGTGCTCGAGGAAATCGTCGGTGTCGAAATAGTTGGCGAGTTCGATCCCGTCGTCGACATGCAGGAACGCGCCCGTCGCCGCCAACACAGTATTATTCGGCGCCGACCATAGCGCCATTTTTGCACCTTCCTTATAATTTTCACGTTCTTGGCGCCTTCTGGCGTCGTGGCACCGTTTTACACTCGCACATACTGGAAGGATTGACGATGCACGCCGTCGTGGCATTGGCAGACGGGACGGTCTTCCAAGGCCGTTCCTTTGGCGCAAACGGTGAGTCTTGCGGAGAGATGGTGTTTAATACCAGCATGACAGGGTACCAGGAGATTCTTACCGATCCCTCGTATGCCGGTCAGATGGTCACCATGACCTATCCGTTGATCGGAAATTACGGGATCAATCCCGAGGATAACGAATCATCCCGCCCTCATGTGCGTGCCTTCATTGTCAAGGAATCGAGCAGGATTCCCAGCAATTGGCGTTCGACCCAGTCCTTGCCGGATTACCTGCGCGAGTTCCAGATAATCGGAATCGAGGGTATCGACACGCGCGAACTTACGCGGCGAGTCCGCATCCATGGTGTGATGAATGCTGTGGTTTCCACGGATGATCTCGATCCGGATAGTTTGATTACCAAGGCACAGTCGTGGGAGGGGCTCGAAGGCGTGGATCTGGTCCAAGAAGTCACGTGCCTAGAATCGTTTGAGGCAGGTCCCATCGACGCCCGCTACCATGTGGTGGCATTTGATTTTGGCATCAAGCAGAATATCGTCAACAAGCTTGTGGATGCGGGTTGTCGGGTCACAGTTGTTCCAGCGACGACTACAGCCGAGGAGGCTTTGGCGTACGAGCCGGATGGCATCTTCCTATCTAACGGCCCAGGCGATCCGAGGCCATTGAAATACGCCATCGAAACCTGCAAACAGCTGATCGGCAAACGACCGATCTTCGGCATCTGCTTGGGCCACGAAATCCTCGGGATAGCGCTGGGCGCCACCATCTTCCGCCTCAAGTTCGGACATCGGGGCGCCAATCAACCGATCAAGGACAACACCAGTGGTAGAGTCTTGATTACTTCGGAAAACCACGGGTGGGGCATCGCGGAGGATTCGCTGCCAGAATGTTTAGAGATCACCCGGCAGAATCTCAACGATGGATGCGTGGAAGGCATGCGCCATCGCGAGTTACCGATCTTCTCGATCCAGTGCCACCCAGAAGCCTCGCCCGGACCCCACGACAGCTTCCATCTCTTCGACTACTTCGTGGAGCTGATGAACGGTGCGCGCTCCGCACACTAGCCTGGGGTCTAAGCGGACGTTCCCAGCAGTCCCCGCGTCAGCTGGAAGTCGGTGTTGCGTTGCGCGCTGACCTTCGGTTGGTACCTACGCGACGCCGTAGCAACGATCAGCCCCATCAATTGCTCGCCCCAATCACCCGCATCCCCTTCCAACCATAGATCAATATCCGCCTCGAACATACGAATTGCTTCGGTCTCCGAGGTAACGCGAAGTACTGGCAGTAGGGGGTGCCCCTGCTCCACTTCGTGGGTGAGACAGCCGACGATGATATCGACACCGGTGGCTCCCAGACCGGTGATTGTTTCGACCCAATCTTCGGTAGGAGCGTCCATCAGGTGGAAACCGGGTCGGTTTGGCTGTTCGCCGTACGACAAGCAGAGTGCTGGGAGAGGAGTAGCGTAGAGCTCTGAGAACGGCGCTGTATTCGCAAACGATGTGTTGTCCGGAACCACGACAGTTCCACCCGCACAGACAATGCTCGCAGTTACCTCGCGCAAGGCCACCGCCGTCTCCGATGAGATATTTCCCGAAGACACGATGCCGATGCGCAGGTGTTCAACGCCGGCATCGCACTCTTCGGGCACGGTATCGACCGCCAGTTGCGTTAAGAACCAGTCCTCGACTTTCTGCATTACTGCTTGAATCCCCCCATCGAGCTGAATGCTGGCCCATCCGAACTCCTGAGGATCTCTGCCGCGCTTTTCGAGCTCGATACGGAGGTAGTCGTTGTGTGTTTTTTCGCACCCGTGTTCAATGAGAAAAGCGCGACGAACCATGGCGTGGTTCAAGTAACTCGCCAATGTGCGCAATTGAAGATCTTCAGCATAACCTGCCGACACTCCACACCCCTCGGTGTGGACGAGGGCGACAAATCTGGAGATGCCGAAATTGCAGCCGATTTTCTTAGCTGTTAAAGACTCCGCGGTCATACGTGCGATTTGACTAGAACAGAGGCTAGTTGGAACAATCAATCCTACCTGATCGATGGTCATCCCTCTTTTTGACCTCAACCCGCTCCAGCAGTGCACGCTAAGAGGATGGTCTGCAACGACGGAGATCGGTTCCCCAGAAGGCCGGGGCACTTGTTGTAGCTCGACAAGTTTAGTGTCGTCGGTTTGCCGCCAGTTACGCCAGAGTTGCACCTGAGCGTGACCAGCGGTTTCACCCAGTGTCCTCTTCCCTGACGCTACCGCTACTGACAGCTCGAAGGTCTTTTTGCCCAGATCCTCCATAGGTGTGCCGTCCAGATAGGCACCCGCGTTCACGTCCATTTCATTGGACAACATGGCATGTCGTTTTGTCGTGGTAACAATCTTGATGGTTGGCGCAATAGGAAAATTGGTGATCGACCCATTGCCGGTGACGAAGAAGATCAAGTTGCAGCCACCAGCTACTTGACCCGCAATGCTCTCCAAATCGTTTCCGGGACTGTCCATGAAGTAGTATCCCGGCGACTTCATTGGTGCTCCGTATTCGATGGCGTAGTCGAGCCGCACCGCCGGATGACGTTTGCGAGCTGCGCCGATCGACTTTAGCACGATGTTGTAGATCCCTCGGAGCTTGTTGCCACCGGATGGGTTGGAATCAGCCGAGTTACCATGCCAAGCTGACCATGTTTTGAAATGCTCGACCATAGCCAAGAATTGTTCAGCCGTCTGCAGGTCGCGTACGTTCTGCAATAAGTAGGGTTCGGCACCGATCAACTCGTCGGTTTCGGCCAAGTTGGCGCTGCCACCACAACAAATCGCCTTGTGTGCGATCCAAGCGGCTAAGGGATTTCCGGAAATGCCAGAAAAGGCGTCCGATCCCCCACATTGAAGTGCCAGTTTCAACTGGGAAAGGGGCTGTGCGCTGCGGCGCATCGACTGCACCTTTCCGGCCCAAGAGCGGATCAGCTTCTCTCCCGCCGCCAACGCTTCTTCGAAACTCCGGTCCACGGACATAAAGTGATGTAGTACGCCCTGTAGTGGATATGCCTCGGTCTCCATAAAACCTGCCAGCAACCGATTGTTAACCGCTTCCCCACCGCTGTCGACGGCAAGAATCGCGCCCACATTTGGATGAACAACCAAACCCGCCAGAGTGCGCAGAACCATCTGGAGATTGTTTGGTGTCGCCGTACCGCTACCTTCAGTGTGAGCGATGTGAACGATGCCGTCGAAAGAATCGCTTGGCTCGATCGATCGCTGCAGCCGTTCTGCGAGCATGCGGACGTAGCCCGAAGTAAGACGACTAGTGCCAAGGACAACGATATAATTCCGAGTGCCTACACCACGGCCGTGATTACGGGCGTAGCCATGGAAGGTCTCCGATGTTTCGACTTGAACCGCTTGCTCGCCCGGTTCGAAGTTCTCGCGGTCCAATGCGAACTGTTCGTGCCAGTCTTCGAAATTAGGCTCGGTTGGTAGTAAAACGTCTAGCTGACGCACGCTCAGCGCATCGAGGATTTCCTGATTGCAGACGTAGCCGCCTGCGGCAATCGGCCGGAGGGCCCGGCCGAAAGGCAACCTCCAGGAGTACAAATAACTGCCCTTATCTATGGCCTCGATCGCAAAGCGGTGGCCCTCCATAACGTGGCTGTCGATCTCGAAGGTACTATTGTCGAAACGAATTTTGGTGCCGGTTTCGAGGGCGTAGGTTGCGATGGCGACGTTATCCCCGGGCTCTGGCAATCTGCCAATTTTGTGGAAATCAAATGTCTTCATAGTTCGGAGCTTGCCGCAGTAACTAGGTCAAATCGCTCGTAGGAACAGCGTAATTTACAACCGACCATACGATACGGGTTGTTTTGCTCAGGTGATATCCGGGAAAAGCTGGTAGTCTTGCGGATCGATCTCTTTGGTTTGGTGCATCAAGACGGCATTCATGAGCTCGATGGCCAGCCGCGATTCAAGTGTTATCCCGGCACGAACGCCAACGCACGGATCGTGACGCCCTTTCATCAGCTTGAATTCGATCTCCTCGAGGTTCTTGCGCACCGACTCCTGAGGAATAGCAATCGACGATGTGGGTTTGAAGCCAACGCGGCAGACCAATGGCATGCCGGTGGTGATACCACCGAGCATACCGCCGTGATGATTGCTACGATAACCCTGCGCCCGAATGGGATCGTTATTGCTGCTACCCTTGCGAACGACCACCTCACGTCCCGAACCGACCTCGCACGACTGAACCGCGTGCAGACCTCCGAGGGCGCCCATGAGTTTCAGTTTCAGACTCTTGTAGAGTGGTTCACCCACCAGAGCCGGTACGTTTACTGCGACAATCTCAACCGCCGCCCCAACCGAATCGCCATTCTTGCGCACTGAACGAATCCGTTCAGCGGCTGCAGCAGCAAAATCGGGGTCCCAAGCGCGGATTCCGTCTTTTCCTAGGACATCAGAGGCATCGAGCTTTTCGGTAATCTGAGCCAAATGCTGGGGTTCGACTGGACGCGACCCAGCAGCAAGTTCCTCGCAATATTCCGACAGGTGCTGCTCAGCGCTGAGCTCACCCACCTGACAAATGGACGAGAAGATGACCGTCCCCAGTCTTTCCTGCAGAAAGATACGGGCAACAGATCCCCCGACCACGTCGGATATCGTGGAGCGGTAGCTGGAACGACCGCCACCGCGAAAATCGCCAAATCCATTGAACTTGAAGTGCCTGACGAGGTCTGCGTGACCAGGACGAATATCGCCTTCCGGGCCGGCAAATTGGTCGTAATCAGCAGATCTTTTGGCCGCCGACAAAACGATGCCTGCAATCGGTTCTCCGGTGGTATGCCCGCGCTCATAGGAGGCCGACAGAGAGTCACCAAGTTCATTTTTTACAGACAGCTGAGGCCCTGCGTGTAGTGCCTCGTAGCAGTCGTCAAAGAGGCCCGAAAGCAGCACCAACTCGTCTGTTTCACGACGTGGAGTCCCCAACTTGCTGCTTCCGGGACGACGTCGGTTCAAATACGTTTGAATGGCGCTGCGTTCCAGCCGCAATCCGGGTGGACATCCGAAAACGATCGTAGTTATGGCCGGGCCGTGGGACTCGCCCGCACCGGCTACTCCAAAAACCGGTCCCCCTAATATCTCCATGAGTACCTCACAATCGAGCTAATCTATGGTTTCGACTTGAGACCGGCAATCGCGAGCCCTCATGCAAAGTCTTCCTAAGGATATTTATTCCAACGTGTTATGCAGTAAGCGCAGCAATGCGGCTCTTTGTTGCAGCGTCGAGTTGTTGCACGCGTCGAAGTTTTTTACCTTACTGGCCTTCGAATGTGACAGCCCTCACATCCTGACAGTGATATTCCTGTAGATTATCACTACTGCCCGAACTACATGACGAACAGAGGGTTCCTACTTCTTGTTCCTGCAAATGAAGAACCTTGCCCTGATCCATTGCCCCAATTGAAAGGAGTGTTGAGAATGATCAGCAAACTGACACTGGCTCTGTGCCTGACACTAATGATGGCATTCCCCACCCTGGTCCAGGCTAATCATCACGGACCAACGCCCAAGCTCATCCTGCAACCGCCAGGAGGCACAGAGCCGACGGAAGATGTTGAGATGTCCGAAGATCCTGAGGAAGCTAAGGCTCGGATTGTAGAAATATTCTTCGGTATGATGGACGCCGATGATAGCGGCGAGCTAAACTTGGACGAGCTGCGCAGCTGGGTAGCACACGTCTGGATACCGGCACCATCACCGCCTGAAGAACCACCACCCCCGGAAAGCACGCATATGGGGATCAGTGAAGGCGACGAGGGGCTGGAAGGCAAACCGCATCCCCCTGAATGCACCGGCGAATTATCTACCAGCGAGAGGGGCCCACAAGCTGAAGGCGAGGCTTGCGGCGAAACCGAGGGCAACTTGGTTTTCCGCACCGTCTGCAACGTCGAAGGGTTCAACGTCCAAGCAATTAGTCTTCCAGAAGGCCGCGCTGCTGGCTGCTTCGACATCGAAGCGATCAGGGGAAGCAACATCTTGTTCGAAATCGTTCGCGAAAGCGATGGAGGTGTCGAATTTGATGCCTCAATGGGCAAAGATGCGTTCCGCACGCTGATTCTGGTGGGACCGGAAGTGTACCACCTCAAGTTGGTGAGCGGCTCACCGGACGCTGCTATTACAGTAAGATCCGTCGATCACGCGGTTTTCTAGGAACGTGTTTTCGAGCTTCATCTCTGTCAAGAAAACGGGACAACCGCACCGGCGGTTGTCCCGTTTTCTTTTTGTACTCGTCGTTTACCACTTTCCCTGCAACCTCAGCAATTCCGCCCGCGCGGTCATGAGGTCGTACCTACTGGTCACCAGCTTGTTCCGGGCTTCGATGAATCCGACCTGCGCATCGAGGACTTCGAGCAAACGCCCTGTGCCAACGCGATATCGTTCCTCTGCTGCCAACAAGTCTTGTTGCGCCAGCTCAACCGTGCTTTCGGCAATGCGGAACACTTTCGCCAATCGCACATGTCCAAGGCGGGTTTTTTCCACTGCCAACGCCAACTCGCGTTCCTCGCGCTCCAACTCGATGCGAGCGGACTCAAGTGCCGTTCGCGAACGATCGATATTGGATTTCTTGATGCCCCCATCGAAGATGTCGTAGGAAACCGTCAATCTCAGATTGAGGCGGTAGTTTTGATCCAGGTCTTGGTAAACACGATCGAAGATCTCGTTTTCGCGGCTGTAATTGACGCTTCCGTTGAGCTGGGGATAGCGCGTCGCTTGTACCGCCTTGAGGTCGTGTTCGGCTGCTTCCAGCCCGGCCTGCACCGCCAACATGGAGGGGTTTTTGCCGTCGACGTCAGCCAACACCAACCCAACCTCCTGTTCGGCGCCGATTTCTTCCCAGGCGGATTCGGCGATGGGCTGTATTTCGGTTGGCGCCGAGATGTCCGCGCCCATGATGTTGTTCAACTCGGCACGGGCCAACGCCACGCTCTCCTCGGCGTTCAGCAACGCGACCTGCGCATTCTCCATTTCCACCTGGAGGCGCAAAACGTCTACGCGAGTGCCCGAACCTACCTGGAGACGGGCACGAGCTTCCTCCAGTCTCTTTTCACTGAGTAGGCCTGCCTGCTTTTGGACCTCGACCAGCTCAATCGCCTTCAAAAGCTCGTAATACGCCTGTTTGGCCTGAGCTCCGACAGAAGCCTGGCGTCCCTTTAGATTCCATTCTGCCCCGGTCTCTTCGCGGCGAGCTGATCGCCAAGTGTTTAGACGACCGTTGCCGTCGAAGATGGTCTGGTTGAGTGTGGTGCTGAAGGAGTAGGAGTTACGATCGATGGCTGGAATCAAGGTTTTTTCTGGGGCGAAGATACGCCGGTTGGTTGTCGGATCGATCTCTTCGGTCGGATTTTCTTGGGTACGAACAGATGGTCCCGTGCGCGACCGGGTATATCCAACGACAGTAGCGTTAACCATTGGCAACAGACTAGCCCGAGCAGAGCGTACGTTAGCAGTGGTTCGTTGCAGCGCGTGCTCGGCCAAGCGCACCTCGGCGTTGAACCGCAGAGCGCGGTCCACACATTCGGTCAGGCTCAGTGGTTCCGCGCCTATCGTCATCGCAGAATACAGAAACAACACGGGTAGAATATGCTTTGATCGCATGATATCCCTGAATAGGTAAAGTTGAGAATCAGGCACGGGCGGCGCGCACAACCCGCCGCAGCCAAAGGGCGAAGTCGTCAGTGATCGAGTACAGCGTAGGAGCAAACACCAAGGTAAGCACCGTTGAGCTAGCCAAGCCGCAGACCACCACCAAGCCCACCGGTCCCCAGCGTCGAGCAAAACCTTCCGCCGTACCGTAAATCATGGGCACCACTAACGGCATCAGATTCAGAATCGTGGTGAAAGCAGTCATCAGAATCGGCCGCATGCGGTTCTGGCCCCCGCGAATGATGGCATCATAACGTGACATACCTTGCCGACGGTACTGGTTGATATAGTCGATGAGTACAATGCCGTTATTGACCACAATGCCGAAGAGGATGAGTAGCCCGAGAATGGCATTGTGATCTAGAGGAATGTTAAAGGCGTACAATCCCAGCGCTACGCCGATGAGCGAAAACGGAATCGCCAACATGATCGTGAACGGGTGAACCAGAGACTCGAACAGCGACGCCATAATCAGATAGATTAGCAAAAGAGCGAAAAGCAGGGCGAAGTTGTTCTCCCGTGAGTCTTGCTGCCTCCAACGGGCGGCGCGGCCGAGGTCCCACGAATAGCCGGGTGGCAACTGCATCGCTGACATCTCCTTGGTAAGCTCTCCGGGCCGATTGCCAGTTCTCATCAGCTGAAACGCCTGCCGTCGACTTTCGGTGTTGGCAAACACGGTTACGTTTCGCTGCCGATCTTCTCTTTTCAGATTCTTTGGACCTTTGCGCGCCGTGAAGCTCGCCAAGCTGGCCAGTTGCACCGGATTGTTACCCGAGTCGCTCACTCTGCTATTCTGCAGACTGGCAAGATCGGTGCGATCCTCCTCCCGCAGCTGCAGCACGATATCGATCTCCCGCTCGGGCGCTTTGAAGCTGCTAGCTCTTCTCGTTCCAAGAGCTGTAGCAATGGTAGTCGCCACTTGGCGCGGAGAGTGGCCGTACTCCAATGCCTGCTCGCGGTCGATTTCTACCAGGATCTCCTCGTCCCCGTCCTCGAGGCTGCTATCCACGTCCTGGACAGCAGGCAAGCCCTCGAGGCGCTCTTCGATCTCGTCAACCAGCACCTCCAACACCTTCGCATTGTGTCCCTTCACCTGCACTTCTACCCCTAACAAAGGCCCCGCCCACGATCGTTGCCGACCAATCTTGTAAGCGACACCCACTTGGGAAGGCAATCGCGCGTGGATAGCCCGTCCTGCCTCCATAGAGGTCAGCTTGCCGGCATCCGCATTTACGAGGCGGGCCGTGATGCTGCCTCGGTGTTGCCGGAAATTGGTGGAGAGCGATTCGATGTCTATATCAACCTTCTTTGCCAGAAGTACCGTTTCTATCTGCGTAAACAGCTCAGCGACCTGCTCGAGGGAATAACTGCGGTCGATTTCGACGGTGATGTCGACCCGCCTCTCAGGTGTCCACGGCGTTCCCCGCTGTTCGATCTGCAAATAGAGGTAAACGCCGCTGGCCAGCAAAACCACACTCACCACCAGCATCACCAGCCGATGGTGCAGCGTCCACCCGAGCAGGCGCACGTAGGATTGGCGCATGCCGTGCCGCCGCATTTGGCGGGAAAGTGCGAACAGAGCCACAGTAACGGCGACTATAATTACACCTGATATCCAGTCGATGGATGTGATCGTGCCGACCAACCTGTGGACCCAGGCCTGGGTCCAGTCCAGGCTGCCGTGCCATCCCGTCTGTTGCAGTTTCCATCCCAGAAAACTCACCGCGGCGAAAATGAGCACCCGCTTTATCCAAGGATCGAGCCGGGGCAACTTATCGGCAAACAGGCGCGAAGTCGCCAGTGGAATCAAGGTGAGCGCGACGATCATCGAAACGCCGATCGCCAGGCAGATAGTCAGCCCGGCGTCGCGCATCCAGGTGGAGACGCGGCCGGTAGCGAGAAAAAAGAATGGGATGAAAACGCACATGGTGGTCAAACCGGAGGCGAAAACGGCCATCCCAACTTCGTTGCTTCCAGACAGTGTGGCTGTTCGGGCATCCTCGCCCTCTTCCTGACGTCGACGGAAGATACTTTCCAAGCAGACGACGGCAGGATCCACCAGCATGCCGATGGCCAACATCAATCCCATCATCGAAACCATGTTCAAGGTTATGGTCGACTCAAAGAACTCTCGGGCTACATACATACCAGTAAACACACACAAAGCCGCGGTGGGTATGGCGACGCCAATCACCAGGGTGCTGCGGATGTTGCGTAGGAACAGGTAAATGATGCCCACCGCCAGAAAAGCACCTATGAAGGCGGTATCCTTGAGGTTGTTGAGCTCGACCAGCACACTCTTGGCACGGTCTCGAACGATCTCGATGTCCAGGTCGTCTCCGTACTCGTCGCCGATTCGGTTGAGGGCGGCACGGGCCTCGACGGCCACGTCGACGACGTTGGCGGTTGCAGATTTATAGACCTTCACTGTGACGGCATTGACCCCGTTAAGCCGATCGAAGGACTTTCTCTCGGGATAGTCGTAAACCACTTCGCCGAGATCTTCCAGGCGCAACGTACCGCGAACCGGCATCTTGCCGATGTCCTTCGTTTGGTGGAACTCGCCCAATGCCCGAGCCAGATAGCGTTGGCTGCCGTCGCGTATTCTCCCCAGGGAAACATTGACGTTGTTGCGCTGCAGCTGGCGACCAAGGGTCGGCAATCCGACATGGTGGGTTTCCAGCTGCTCCTGATTCAACTCGACGATCAACTGTTTCTCCTGCACGCCGCTAACAGTGACGTTGGCTACCCCATCAATTCTCAATAGCCGCGGCTCGACCACTTTCTGGACAATATCGATCAAACGATCGACCTCTCCTCGCCAAGCCATACTGATGTAGAAGATGGGTCGCTGGTCACTCTGCCAGCGGCGAATGCGGATGCGGTCGAGATCCGCAGGCAACGATCCGCGCGCCCGGTCGACATACTCGCGGATTTCCATGTTGGCTAGATCCATGTCGGTGCCAGCTACGAAATCGACACGGATGCTGGCACCGCTCTGGCGCGAGGTGGTGCTTATGCGATCGACGTTGCCCATAGTCGCAAGGCTTTCTTCCAGCGGCCGAGCGATCAAACGCTCGACCTCCTCCGGCGAGGACGAGGGATAGTCTGCGATTACAGTGATGCCGGACGAGGAGATCGCCGGGAGTTGCTCCAACGGGAGACGCGACAGTGAAACTGCACCAAGCACCAACATACAAATGGCGATCATCACCATGGTGACGGGACGGTTGACAGCAATTTCGGGCAGTTTCACGCTTGCGGTTCCCGTTTGCTTATGGGCTGCGATCCACGACGGTGTACACGGCTGGGATAACGATCAAGGTCAACAGCGTGGAGACCAGCAATCCGCCGATCACGGCGATGGCCATGGGCGCGCGAATCTCGGCCCCTTCGCCCAAACCGATCGCCATCGGCAACAAACCGAGCACCGTGGTGGTAGTGGTCATCAGGATCGGACGAAAGCGGACCTGACCGGCCTGCAAAACCGCCGCAAACTTTTCTATACCCTGTACGCGGCGCAGGTGGTTGATGTAATCGACCATCACAATGGCGTTGTTGACGACAATGCCGGCGAGCATGATGAGGCCGATCAGCACCACGACGCTTATGGTTTGACCGGTAATCACCAACCCCAGGGCACTGCCGACGAGACCGAGAGGAATGGTCAACATGATGACCAACGGATGCAGCAGAGATTCGAATTGTGAGGCCATCACCAAGTACACCAGAAAGACGGCCAATGCCAAAGCAAACTTCAAGCTGTCGAAGGAGCGCAACATCTCTTCGTTCTGCCCGGCGACGCCAATGTCAAACCCTTCAGGTACTACGATCTCACCGATCGCCACCTCGATGTCGCGGACCACACCGCCCAAATCGCGCCCGCTGAGATTCGCCGAGATCACCGCCGCCCGCTGCTGATCCAAGCGGCGGATCTCGGCGGGACCGTCCACTACGCGAACCGTCGCCACCGCGTCCAACGGTACCGGAACAGCCGCCGATGCCGGACTAACGATCAGCTGGCCCAAATCGTCGAGGTCGGTGCGCTCCTCCTGAACGGAACGCACCCGGATATCGATAGTGCGATCTTGCCGGATTAATTCGGTGGCCACGTCGCCCTGGAGCTGGTTGCGCAGAAGCTCACCGACCGCTTGAATACTAGTGCCGAGCTCTGCGATCCGCCGCCGATCGAATCTCACCTGTACCTCGGGTTGTCCTTCTTGGGCACTGGATTCTACGTCGGTGAGCCCCGGTATCTTCTGCAGGCGCGTGGCGACTTCCGAAGCCAGAAGTCGTAAAGTCTGTAGATCGTTGCCGTTGACTTCCACCTCAACCGGCGTGCGAAACGAAAAGTAGGACGGCCGCGAAAACAGGATGCTGAGGTCAGGGATATCGCGCAGGCGCTCGCGGGCCCTGTTAATGAGGTGCGTCTCATCGTCGCGCGAGGTGCCTGCCGCGAGTCGCACGTGGAGCTGCGCAACGTGCTCTTTCTTTTCGCCCGCGTTTCCCCCCGATCCGCCACTGGAGCCGACTCGACCAAACACCGAATGCACTCCCGGCAAACTACCCAGCTCTGCTTCGATCACACTCACAGCGGCCGCCGTCTGTTCGAGGGACGTACCGGCCGACCACTCCAGATCGACAAGGAATTCCCGCTGGCTCAACTCCGGTATGAGTTCGACGCCGAGGCGGAACGCAAACGACAGCACGACGACCGCGACTGCAACGAAGCCGACGATGACCGTGGCCCGATGACGCAGCCCCCAAGAAAGCAACAGTGGATAGCGTACGGCAACTGCGTTGTAAATTCGGTCAAATGCCCATGCCAGCGGCCAAACCAGGGCTGCCAGCGACTTGCCAAGGCGTATGAACACCCAGATGATCAGCCGCAACCCATGAGCGGGACCGCGCGTCGCTACTCCAGCCTTCGGATCCTTAGCGGCCGGTTCCATGGACAACGAAGCCAACATCGGAATCAACATCAAAGACACGATGAGTGCGGCAATCAGCGAATAGGTAACGGTGAGCGCCTGATCAGCAAAGAGCTGACCGGCGATCCCCTCCACGAACACGATCGGCACAAAGACACAGATGCTGGTCAAAGTTGCGGCGACAACGGCTCTGGAGACCACACTGCTTCCGTCTCTGGCCGCCTGCAACGGCGACACTCCTTGCGACTTGTATCTTTGCACACTTTCCAAAACGACGATAGAACTGTCCACCAGCATGCCAACACCCAGAGCAAGGCCGCCCAGGGACATAATGTTCAGGCTGATCCCCGAAGCGTACATGGCGAAGAAAGTCCCAATGACCGAGATCGGAATGGAGAGCCCAATGATGGCCGTGCTCCTAAAGTTGCGAAGGAAGAGGTAAAGAACAAAGATCGCCAGGATGCCGCCCAGAACCGCCGCATTCAGAACCTCATCTACCGCTTGCTGAATGAACGTCGCCTGATCAAATACGACGTCCATCTTGGCGCCTTGCAGCAGCGCTTCGTTCTCGGCGACAAACGATTCCAGTTCTTTTTTCACCGCGTTGCTGACAACAACCGTGTTTGCATCCCCCTCTTTGAAAATGGCAATCTCCACCCCTTCACTGCCGTTGTAACGCGTAATTATGTCCCTGTCCTTATGTCCTCTGAACACCCTGCCCACATCCTCCAAGCGGATGAAGGCTTCCCCAATTTTAGCTACGACAACCTCGGAAATCTCCTCCGGGTCCTGGAACTCGTTTAGCGTCCGTACCAGAAACTCGGCGTCTCCGTCCTTCAGCAACCCTCCTGTCAAATTGACATTCTCCGCGGCCAGACGGCTAGTGACCTGGTCGATAGAGATTCCTAGATTGGCCAGTCGTGAGGTTTCCACTTCTACCTGAATTTCTTCTTCCAATCCCCCGGCTATACGGACGGCCGCTACGCCTTCTTGGCTCTCGAGTTCCAAACGCACCCGCTCCTCGGCGAACCGGCGCACCTGAAACAGATTATCGCTGCCGTACAGCATGATCCGCAGGACTGGGTCGAGGGAAGGATCGAAACGCAAGAGGACTGGTCGTTCTGCTTCCAAGGGCAATTGGGCCAGATCTAGCTTCTCGCGAATGTCGAGGGAAGCAAAATCCATGTTGGTTCCCCACGCGAACTCGACGACCACATCGGAGAGACCTGGACGCGAGATGGAGCTTACCCGGATAACATTCCCAACAACCCCGACCAGCGCCTCGAGGGGCTCGGAGATCAATCTTTCGACCTCGGCTGGAGCGACGTCGGGAAACTCCGTGCGAACGGTAATGGTGGGATAGGTTAGGTCTGGAAGCAGGTTGACAGCCAGTCGATCGAAACCCACCAGCCCGAACACAATGATGGCGACCATACACATGGCCACCGTTACGCGACGAGAGGTGGAGAACGCGACTATTGACACGGCTCAGTTGCCTGAATTGCGATCGCCGAACCGCTCGCGCATGCGCTTCCAGCGAGCGATGGCGTCCGCTTCACTCATACCTCGATTCTGCGCCCGTTGAATGAAGGTGGCTGAGTCCGGCATCGATCGCCGGCCGGGGCCGCCGCCCCATGGCCTACCCTGACCCCATCGGCCACCGCCTTTCTGCGCATCGCCAGTCGAAGTCGCCTCAGATGCGGTGTCAACGGCAGCGTTTGGCGGCGCTCCCGCCAAACGCACACGGGCACCGTCCTTCAGACCCTCGTGGCCAACGGTTATAACGCTGTCGTCGCCTCTGAGTCCGGAAAGCACTTCGATCTGGTTACCATCGACCAACCCGAGCTCCACCTTTATTCGACGAGCTACGCTGTCTTTGAAAACGAACAGATCATCCTCGTCCGTCTCCAAAACCAGGGCTTGTTTGGGCACAATCAAAACGTCGTTGTGTTGCTCGGTGATGATCCGCACCGACGCAAACATGCCCGGTTTGAGCCGTTGAGAACTCGGTGGCACTTCCAGCGTGACTTTCACCGTGCCGCTTTCCGGATCGACGCCCGGATTGATCATGCGCACGGTAGCGTTGAACTGCCGATCTGAGTAGCTGTCCACCGTCAGCTGCGCCCGTTGGCCAACACGCACCTGCCTCATCCGCTTTTCGGGTATATGAATTCGTGCCAACAGCGGTTCGACATCAGCCAAGGAGAACAGTTGGTCGTTGGTGCGGATCAACCGTCCCACTTCCGTAGCCCGACGCATGACCAGACCTGCCAATGGCGCTCTGATCATCGTGTGAGAAAAGTCGAATCTGGCCTCCTCGAGATCGACTTCGATGTCCTGAACATGGTGCTTGGCAGCGTCGAAATCCTCCTCGCTCACCAGCTGTCGATCGAACAGCTCTTTGGTGCGCTTGAAACCGACTCGGGCTTGCTCCAACGCCACTTCCACCTGGCGGATGCGCAGCTTACTCTCTTCCTGATTGAGTCGTGCCAGCACCTGACCGGCGACAACTCGGTCCCCCTCTTCCACGTCGATCTTGGTTACCAGTCCGGTGGTGCGGGCCAAGACGTCCACCCACCTTTCTGCTTCCAACCGTGCATGGGTCTCGACGAAAGCGGTGATAGTGCCTCTTATCACCGGTTCAGCCCGCACCGGCACCGCGGCAGCTCCGAAAGCTGGCCCTCCCGACCATCGTTGACCCCCACGCCCTCGACCCGAGTCGTCCTCGTCGCTGCACCTAGTGAACAGAAGAAGGGCGGGAATCGCGAGCCAAACTAAATGCGCCATTTTCGCTCCCTATGCTGGATGGGCGATCGCCATCGACGCCCTCGGGCGTACGTAAACAAGTGTTTTAGATAGGTCAGATCCGCCCAATGACTAAAGAGGCGACGGGGAAATAATCAGCGACCTATGGAGCAGCTGCTCGACTTGTAAGAAAGAGTCTGACCTGGTTTGAGCTCGGCGACCTGGACGTTGGGCGATAGGAATCGAACTTCACGACGCAGCTCTCCGATATCGGCTATTTGCCCCATCACTGGACCGTAATGACAAGGAATCAAAACATCGGGTCGAATATAGCTGGCTGCACGGGCGGCCTCGCGCACGCCCATAGTAAACTGTCCCCCAACGGGCACGATAGCGATCTGAGGTCCGTACATTTGACCAATTAGCTGCATATCGCTAAACAAACAGGTGTCGGACGAATCGTAGACGGTGATGCCGTTGTCAAACGCCAGGACGAAGCCTGACACGGCGCCGTCGGCGTGGTACAGCTGTCCCTCAGGTTGAGAACCAGACACCACGTGTGGCGACAACGACAACGAATGATGTGCCTGGGTCATGGTCAGTTGCACGTCCTTTATGCGTACGGTCCCGCCGGGGTTCATAGGCAGGGCACGGGTTCCCAGCTTCAACCCATTGCTTTCGGCAGCAATGCACAACTCGTAACAGCCCACAAATTTGGCTTTGGTACGCTTACACAGCTCGTAGGAGTCTCCTATATGGTCGCGATGCCCGTGAGTGGCAACGACGATGTCCGCTTTACGAACCTGAGCAAGCTTCGCGTTCGAGGTTGGATTGTTGTCGAACCAAGGGTCCACGTAGACAATCGTGCCCTTCTCCGACTCGAACCGAAACGAAGCATGACCAACAAAATTGATTTTCAGAGATGCCATAAATCCTCCGCGGGGAACTACGTTTGCGATACCAAAAGTTGTGTCGGCGCAAAGAACAAGTCAAGGAAGCCGGACGTTCCCTGCCTTGGAACATTTAGTCAAAAACTCACGCCGTTTGCAGCTACGACGTGAGGGCAATTTCACCCCCGCCGGATTGGTTTTTCATCGCATCACCGGAAACGAAAATGCTGCCCCCCAAGTGATCTTTTACGTCTTGTTGAAGTCGTAACCAACCGTAGCATCGAGCTCCTGCCCCAAGGTCTTGTAGCTGTCCACCACCAACTAAAAATCGTGGATGTCCAGGCCGATATTTACGCTTTGTAAAGCTTTTAACTCCACTTTCAACATGGCGTCTAACAACTCCCGCTGGCCGGTATTGACGTGGATGTTGAGGAAGAAACCCATGAAGCCATAGAACTTGTGATTGCTCGCAAAAAGGGTTTCGAAAGCTTTGTAGTCGGTGTCGCTCAAGTCGTCATCTCCCGACAATCAGTCCACGCCCAAAGTCACTTTGTGCTGGCACCAGCTGGGAAAAACATAGCTGGCAGCGCCCGTTCCCATGAACGCCAACACATTCTGACCCGCTCGCTCCCCTGCTTGCAGCTCATCTTCGATATCCTAACCGAATCCATGGCTGGTCGCGGTCGTGAAGGAACCAGTTGCAAGTAAGCCGATCGTAGCGCGATTGACATTATTCGGGATCAATTCTCGTCGTGTTCAAATAGCATATATGGTTCCCAAATAACCTTCTCCGGGACCGCGATATGGCTGTATATTCCGTAGAAGTTTCTGTCTAATCTACCGCCTAAGGCCTGCTTAGCGTTGAACAGATCGACGTAGGAACTCCCATCGAAGCAAAGCAAGACGGAGTTGGAGATTGGCGATCTAGTCGTTGATCATCCCCGATTCGGAAATTCAGGCATTGACGGGCATCTCGTAGTATCACAAGGATCGGGGGCCGCCCGAACTCGACTCCACTCGGATGACTCGGAAACGTTGGAAGCTAGCACACCCCGGCACTAAATTCCGGCGATATTCGCGCCAAAGGTAGCGCTATCCGTTGGGTTGATGCACAATGCGAATCTTGATTCGATCTGAAGACATCAGTGGCTTGAGACGCTGTTTGTGAGTTGCCGTTGAGATGAATGACAACCAAATTGACACTATTGATACCAGCGTTCACCTGCAGTGGGCACGCCGACTACGCACACTAGCCGCAAGGGCCGGCGCACTTGCTTCAGAAGTAGGACAGTGAGCTGATCAATGATCGCAAACTACCGAAGTTCGAGCCCGCTGTTAGAAAGTGGTGTACCTGGTGGAACAATCAGCCAAAATCGAAGGTCCTGTGTTCCCCGTGACGGAGAAAATGGTGTGCCAATAAAATTGGTCGCTACTCTCGTGCTTTTTTGTCTATGGCTGTCCTCCTTTGGTTGCAGCGACTCGTCCGGGGGACCTTCGGGTCCATCTGATGTTCGGGACAGCGCCGGACATATATTCGTGATCGATAAGACTGGAAAGAGGTGGGATGTAACGTATGCCAAGAACCAGTTTGGCTTCGAACCAGAAGATTTCGAAATCGGCAGTGGGCCATTTTCCCTGCGGCCTATTCTAAATCCGCAGATGCTTTCAGCGGGAGATGAGGGATATCCACCTGAAAACGCGACCTTCCTCGTCATGGGTACGCGTTTGAACGGGATAGCGCGTGCCTATTCCATCGGCGTGATGAGTTCCCACGAAGTTGTCAACGAAGTATATGGCGACTCCCACGTGGCGGTGGCCTACTGACCGATCGTCCGTCTGGCTGGCGTGTACAGCCGCGAGATCGATGATAGAGTTTTGACCCTGAGTGCAAGCGGTTGGTTGTATCGGAACACCTTCGTGCTCTTTGACTACGATACCGAGAGCTTGTGGTACCACCTAGAGGGAGAAGAAGGTTTGACATGTATTGGAGGGCTCTACGCGGGTCGCAAGCTGGAGGAGTACCAGTCCACGGTGGCTCGATGGGACAGCTGGCGGCGCACCAATCCCGACACTCAGTTACTCAAGTATCCGTAATGCTGAGTTGATACCTACGCTTACCTCGACGGCATCAAAAATCAGATGTCTGCCATAGGAAGGTTTTTGATCTTCACGGTCTTTCTTGTTGCACTTTCAGAAGGCCCTACGTGGGCCGGGGCCTGGGCACAAGAAAAAGGAGACTTTTTCCTGAAGATCGGATCTTCGTACTTCGCCACGACGGAAGAGTTCAATCATCGTGGCAACCGTCTGCGAATACTCGAGGAGCAAACGGCCTTCAAGGACGCCTCGTTTCGCGATGCCAACGTGAATCTCTATCTGGAATACGGTTTGACGGAAACCCTGACCGCCGTCGCAACTTTGCCGTTCAAGGGATTACGCGCGGAACGCGACATACTGTTTAGCGGTGGTATCGAGGTCAACCGAGAGGTCGTCAACACCATAGGTTTCGGTGATGTCACCCTTTCGACACGCCGAGAGCTTGGGACGCAACCCCTGGCCTTGTCGATTCAGGCCGGCATCAAACTGCCGCTTTGGTACAACAAGCGTCCATCCAATGACGGTCCTCCTCTGGGCACTACCGAAATAGACGGCGAGATCCACCTGCTTGCCGGCCGCAGCCTGTCGTCGTTGCCGGCGTACGTAACTGGGAGTTTTGGCTATCGCCGGCGAGGCGGACGTTTGCACGACGAACTGATCTACAGTTTGGAGGCTGGATATACTATGGGTCCAGTGCTCGTGAAGATAGGGCTGGACGGCGTGCACAACCGCTCCACCCCACCCGACATCTTTGGCCACACCGTAGTCACACCGTTGCCGGGCGGCGGTGGGGTCTTGCCCGAGCTAGTGGTGGGGGATCAGCACTTCACCAAACTCGGCCCGGGCGTCAATTATTCGCTCTCAGCCAGTACTGCGGTGCAAGCTGAGCTGTTACAAGTTCTTGCCGGAACAAACACCTTGAGCGGGACGACTTTTTCCGTCGGTTTGATTCTGACAGGAACGCGTTAGGAAACGCCTGCCACATCGGAGAAACACAGATAAGCAAGTGGTATGTTGATTGCATGACACGGTCCAATCGGTTACACTCATGAACTTCATTTTTAACAGCCAATGACCATACCACTACCAAAAATCGAACCAGCCAGCACCAAACCAAAGCGCGATTTATTAACCGGTAACTGGCCGTCGTTTGTGGACTTGTTGGCCGAAAACAACTGCACTCTCAGCCGGCGCCGATTGCGCACATTGCAGGTCAACTTGGGCAAATTGTGTAACCAGACCTGCCGTCACTGTCACGTGGAAGCGGGGCCGCGACGACCGGAGCAGATGACTTCCGCGACGGCGGAGCGCCTGGTAAGTTTGATGGACGCTACGGGGGCGGACATACTGGAAACCGTCGACATCACCGGAGGTGCGCCTGAGCTCAATCCGGTGTTCAAATATCTGGTGCGCGAATCGAGGACTCGCCAGTACCATGTCATCGATCGTTGCAATCTTACGGTTCTGGTGGAGGACGGCCAAGAGGACACGGCCTCGTTTTTGGCTGAGCATAGGGTCGAGATTATCGCTTCGCTACCCTGTTACTCCCGGGAAAACGTCGAGTTGCAACGGGGCAAGGGCGTATTCGAAAAAAGTATACAAGCCCTGCGCGTGCTCAACGAGCTGGGGTATGGCAACGGCAAACTAACGTTGAACTTGGTCTACAATCCGGTGGGGCCCTTTCTTCCTCCCGCGCAAGACGAGCTCGAGGCCGAATATAGGGAGAATCTACTCGAAGACTTCGGCGTTCGTTTCAACCGGCTATTCACGATTGCCAACATGCCCATAAAGCGGTTTCTCTACGATCTCAAAAACGAAGATCAGGTGAACGAGTATATGATGCTCCTAGTCAACAGTTTCAACAGGACTGCCGTGGATGATTTGATGTGCCGCGACCTGCTTTCTGTTAGTTGGGATGGTCGGATTTTCGACTGCGATTTCAACCAGATGGTGGAAATCCCTGCTGCGCGCAATCCGACCACGATATGGTCAATCGAGTCGTTCGAGTGTTTCAACAGCGGCAGCATCGCCGTTGACGATCACTGTTACGGATGTACCGCGGGAGCCGGAAGCTCCTGTAGCGGCGAGTTAGTCTAATTCGACAGAAAAATTTTCTCTGTATCCGGCGGCCATTGCTCGCGATGGCCATTTACGGTGGTGGAAACACCTCTAAATTTGGCGGAGTCCTGGACACTTCCCACATCTCATTGTTCCTCACTCACCGTTAACGAAACTCTCTCCTGCAGTTCTGCGGGTGGCAGACATTTGGTGTCGTCGCAGGCTTGGTACTGTATGAGGATCCGCAGATCTCCAGTGCTTGCTGAGCGAGCACTAGAATGGATCTGGAGTCGCGCCCCCAGCTCCACTCGACCTTCGTACACACTCAGGCTTTCGCCGAGAGCAGCGTTGAACAGCAACTTGCTTGCGGGATAGTCGATATCGAGCACCATTACTGGAAGATCGGAGTTCAGGGTCATTGAAGTCGGACGCAAACTTCGAGCGTAGGAGGCCGGGGCGTACAAGTGCCAACCAGGAGCAATGGACAGGTCGACTCCCAATGCGAACTCCTGTCCCGGCGCGGGCGTCTTGTTCGCCATACGTATTTCCGCTTCCACTACCTGCCCGACAGAGGGAGAGATTAGTTTGGCCGGGAGCCGAATCGATTTCTCCTTGGGCGTGGAGGTCAGATAACGATCGGCGGCCGAGATCATACGGACAAAGCCCAGGGGTCGAGCTCTCATGGCACCGCCAAACAATCGCAGACAGCGGGTTGCGGTGTCGCGATACGCCGAATCACCCGTAATCTCAGTAAGGTCTAACAACACAGCGATGGCCACCGCGGTAGCTGAAGGCAGTGCAGAATCTTGCCCATCTTTAATACGCACTAACAGGTCGTTGCCGCCCTCGGTAAAATAGAACCCGCCATCTTGCGCATCCCAAAAACGCTCCAGCATCAGCTCGACAACTTCCCGAGCTGATCTCATCCAACTCGGATCTCCGGTTGCACCATACAGACTCAGCAAGCCGCGTGCGAGAAAAGCATAATCTTCCAAGTACGCCGCGTACTTGCGCTCGCCTTGGCGATAAACCCGGAAGAGCCTTCCGTCAGGACGGCGCATCTGTTCGAGAATAAAGGTTGCTGCTGACTCGGCAGATCGCTTGTACTCGGGTGCACGCAACACCCGGTAGGCCTCGGCATACGTCTCGATCATCATCCCGTTCCACGAGGTGATGACTTTGTCGTCGCGAAGAGGATAGATACGGTCGCCGCGGAGCTTCATGAGATGGCGACGCATGTCAAGCCAGCGTTTATGCTTGTCCGCCGGCAGTGATCCAGAGTCGACCGATTGTCTCCTCACAACGGCGTTGCTGCCGGTTTCGGGCACCGGGACCAACTCGTACAATTCGTGAAACAGTTTCGCGTCAGCTCCCAGGGCGGTGCCTATTTCGTCAGCAGTCCACAGGTAATATTTGCCCTCCACTGTTTCGGTTTCTGCATCCAGCGCCGAATAGAACGGCCCCTCTGGTGCGGTCAGCTCGTGCTCGACAAACGCCAAGATGTCGACCGCAAGGGCACGCCACGATTGCCGACCGCTGAATTCAAAAGCGCGAAGATACAAACGTCCGAGCCCGGCCTGATTGTACAGCATTTTCTCGAAATGCGGCACTCGCCATTCGGCATCGGTCGAATAGCGATGGAATCCCCCTCCGACTTGGTCGTATATGCCGCCGTGGGCCATCGCCTCCAGACTGCGCTCTACGATTCGCCAAGTGTTTTCATTTTTGTTCCGGGTCCAAGATGAAAGTAGAAAATCCAGGCTCATACTGGACGGGAATTTGGGCGCGCCACCAAATCCACCGAAACGGGCATCGTAGCGGCCTTCAATATGTGATTGTGCGAGCTCCACCAAGGCTCTGTCGGGATCACCGGGCGGTTCGCGACTGCCAGATTCCAACTCCCGGATGGCGCTCGTGAGTTGCTCCGACACCGCAACAACTTGGTCTCTTCGGTTTTCCCAAGCGTCATGAATTGCTGTCAACACCTTTAAAAAAGAGGGCTTGCCGTGGCTGTCCTCCGGAGGGAAGTAGGTCCCGGCGTAAAACGGCTTGAGGTCCGGGGTGAGAAACACCGAATTGGGCCATCCACCCCCCCCGGTCAACAGTTGCGTAGCCCACATGTAGATCTTGTCTATGTCGGGTCGTTCTTCCCGGTCAACCTTGACGTTGACGAACCATTGGTTCATCAAGTCAGCTATCTGAGGATTGGAGAACACCAAACGTTCCATCACGTGGCACCAGTAACACGTGGAATATCCCACCGAAAGAAAGATGGGCTTGGCTTCGTATCGGGCTTTTGACAGTGCCTCGTCGCCCCAAGGATACCAGTCTACCGGGTTGTAAGCGTGCAACAGAAGGTACGGGCTGTTTTCGTTGATCAGCTTGTTGGCCGTTCGAGTATTACCGTCGTTGAAACGGGAGGCCCTTGCGGGAGACCCTAGCATGAGGGTCAACGCTGTACACCACAGAGCTAGTACGACGGGAAGTGCTGGCCGAGTCAGATGGGATAGATAGAGTCTGCCCACGTAGCGATCGACTGATAGCACGCCGAGGAAGGTAGGTGACTAAGCCGCCATCACCATTTGTCTGGTGGCTTCGATGACGTAGCTGACGTGGTCGTCGGTAGTGTGACGATTTGCCACCAGCCGGGCACGGGTGGGACGTCGGGGAATGGCTCGGATTCCTCGCGATGCCCATTTATCAAGTACTGTTTCCGTTGTCCACGCCATCTGCCCGACATCGACAACCACGATATTGGTGGGCACGGGAGGTTGGACTGTTTGGATTCCTTCGATAGCCTCCAATCCTGCTTTCAGGGCGGCGGCCCGAGCGTGATCATCCGCCAATCGGTCGACGTTTGTCTGTAATGCAACAATGCCGGCGGCGGCAAGGACTCCTGATTGGCGCATACCCCCGCCCAAACGTTTGCGAGCGACATGCGCTTTTTCAATGAAATCTCTGGTACCGCACAGTACCGAGCCCACAGGAGCGCTGAGCCCTTTGGAGACACAGAAGGTCAACGAATCCACGTGGCGCATGTACTCCTTCACGTCACTACCGGTCGCAATGGCGGCGTTGAAGACGCGAGCGCCATCAACGTGGAGTTTGCTTTCGTACTTGCGAACCGCGTTTGACAGAGCTTCGAACTCGGATGGCAACCACGCGCATCCACCGCTGTAGTTGAAGCTGTTCTCGATGCACACTAACCCCAGCTTTTCCGCCCCATAACGGTCGATCTCTTCCTCCAGCTCGTCTGTGGCGATCACACCGAATTGGGTACGGATGGGTCGGGCAGAAAGTCCAGCGATATTTGCGTATCCTCCGGACTCGGCCCGCATTATGTGGCAGAATTGCTCCAGAATGACATCCTGACCCGGGTGGGTATGGGAAATAAGCGCGCAAAGGTTGCCCATGGTGCCAGAGGGTACAAATAGCCCGGCTTCGGCTCCCAAACGCTCCGCGGCCATTTCCTGCAGACGCTGTACACTGGGGTCTTCGCCGAAACAGTCGTCTCCCACCTCGGCCTCGCGCATGGCTTCTCGCATCTCGTCCGTCGGCAAGGTAAACGTATCACTTCTCATGTCCACGATTACTTCGGACATACACTCCTCACGTTTCTTGACCACCGTTGGGCATTCGGCTATGATTAGCGGTCAAACCTAAGTCAGCGCTTAAGTTATGTCTAATGAGCCTACCTTCTAAAGGACAGGTACATAGGTCGACTGTCACCGGCCGTCGGGGCATGGTTGCCTGCGCCCATCCGCTCGCCGCACTGGCCGGAATGCGCATCCTCATGCAAGGTGGAAATGCCATCGACGCCGCAGTTGGCACCGCCGCCGCCTTGAATGTCGTCGAGCCGTTCATGTCCGGTATCGGCGGCGTCGGTTACATGCACATCTACAGCTCAGCGAAAAAGGAACACAAAGTCCTGGACTACGTAGGACTCACGCCCAAAGCAACGGACCTTTCCCTCTATTCGTCGGAAGAATCCAAAGAAGTGGGCCCTCTTACGCCCCTTGTCCCCGGAGCTTGCGGTGGTTGGCTCGAGGCGTTGCGTCGGTATGGAACCATGGATCGGGCGACGGTGTTCGAACCCGCTATCGAGTTTGCTGAAACAGGAATCGCGCTTACCGTTTTCGGCTCTTCTTTGTTCGCGTTGCGTCAGGACGTACTGAGGAAGTTCCCCGCGTCTGCCGCCAACTATCTCATCGGCGGCCGAGCGCCTAAACCGGGTGAAACGCTGGCTCAACCCGACCTCGGACGCAGTTTACGAGCCTTGGTGGAAGGCGGTGAAGAGGTCTTTTATCACGGCGAGCTAGCCGATCGCATGGTCGGTTTTATCCAACAGTCGGGCGGATTGCTAACGCACGAGGATCTCGCCGCTTTCGAAGCCGTGTGGCTCGATCCGATCAGCACCGATTACCGGGGATATACGTTGTGGACACCGCCTTTGCCATGCCAAGCGATTCAGTTCTTGGAGACCCTCAATATCATGGAGGGTTTCGACGTCGGTGATTCGGGACACAATACTTCCGAGACGCTGCACAACTTCATCGAGGCGGCCAAGCTGTCAACGGCTGATCGCGCCAAATACGCCGCCATCGAGAATCCACCGCTCGCCGGTTTACTATCCAAACAATATGCTGCCGAGCGCCGCAGGCTCATACGGTCGGAGGCGCATCCGACCGGCGGAGAGCGTTTCACCGCAACAAAGATGGCCAACGAGGTGCTGGCAGGGGATCCGCAGCGTCTATTGATAAACGAATGCACAACCCATTTCGACATCATCGATGCGGACGGTAACGCGGTGGCAGTAACACAGAGTCTGGGAGCTGGCTTTGGCTCTGCTATGGTGGTACCGGGTACGGGTATTACACTGAACAACTTCATGTATTGGTTCGACTTGGAACCATCTAGTCCCAACGCAATCGGCCCTTCGAAAAAGAATGAGATGTGTATGTCCCCGGTACAGATCTGGAAACAGGGCGAACTGCGAATGCTGATAGGAACTCCAGGCAGCTACGGTATTCTGCAGACCACACCTCAGATGATCATGAACGTGTTGGACCATGGCATGAACATTCAAGCAGCCATCGAAGCCCCGCGACTGAAGGCTACCGAGCCCGGTTACCTGGTTCATGCAGAATCGAGAATCGGTCGCTCGGTTTTCGAGAAACTGGAGCTCAGGGGCCACGAGATCAAAGAGATCGGCGATTGGTCAATGCTGGTCGGGGGTGGGCAAGGTATTGTCGTTGATCCCGGTACAGGGTCCTTCATGGGCGGTGCGGATCCACGGCGAGATGGATATGTGCTCGGCTGGTGAACAGATGAGCGAAACGGTGGAAGTGTCGCGGGTAATCGAACACAATGGGCACTTCTATCGCATCTACAACCTTGACTGCATCGAGGGCATGGCCCAGATGTTGCGACCGGAATCGGTGGACGTGGTCGTGACGTCACCTCCGTACAATCTCGGCACCGGCTACAAGAACTACGACGACACCATCGCCCGAACCGACTACCTGTCGTTCATGGACTCCTGGGGCAAAGCGGTCAAGCGAATATTGAAGTCAGATGGTTCGGTGTTTCTCAACATGAGTGGGAAGCCGTCCGATCCTTGGGGACCGTTCGAGGTTCTCTTTCAACTGCGCAAGCACTTCCAAGTTCAGAACATCATCCATTGGGTTAAGTCGGTAGCAATCCAGAAGGAAGATGTGGGACGGTATCCTGGAATAACTGTTAACGTATCAGTAGGGCACTACAAACCGATCAACAGTCAGCGCTACCTCAACGATTGCCACGAGTACATCTTTCATTTGACCAAGGCTGGCGATGTGGGGCTTGATCGGCTTGCCGTCGGCGTCGAGTACCAAGACAAGTCGAACGTGAAACGGTGGCACGGAGCACGCGCGGACTTACGTTGCCGCGGCAATACTTGGTTTGTTCCCTATAAAACCATTCAGAGCCGCGACAAGGAGCGCCCGCATCCGGCCACTTTCCCCGTGAAGATTCCTAAGATGTGTATCAAGTTGCACGGGCTCGACAAGAATCCGCTAGTTCTCGACCCTTTTCTTGGCATTGGCAACACCGGTCACGCCTGTGTGGAACTGGGTGTGGACTTCGTCGGCTTCGAAATAGATGCGTCTTATTGTCGCGAGTCGGTTCAAGCGTTGGAAGACAGATCGAGAGGAGCTAGCTAACAATGGCCAAGGTCATCGGCGCGATTTACCCTGATGATGCATGGGTGGACTGCGAAACCCAAGCATTGGTCGATGATTTCAGCGCTTTTCTGCCGCCAAACGTCGAACTGATTGCCGCATCGACCCCTATTCCAGCAACGGATGCTACCTTCAACAACGCGGTGATCCTCGCTGAAAACGGCGACATTGAGGAGGCAGCTCGCCGCCTATCCAAATACAATCCAGATTGTTTTGCGTATTACTGCACTACCATCAGCTTCGTCCGGGGAACGGGTGGAAACGAAGACATTTCGCAACGGATTACGGACACCACCGGAAAGCCGGCGACGACGACTAGCACCGCAATGGTGAAGTCTTTTCGACATTTGGGCATCAACTCGGTTGTACTTGCCAGCCCGTACATGCCGGATGTGGAAGCAAAGTTCATTGCCTTTATCGAAGCTCATGGCGTCGACGTGCTGGACAGCCGCGCCTTGAACCTCCGAGACGGGCATTCTATCGTCGACCCGAACGAGATAAGCCAGTTGGCAGAGGGTGTTGATCAACCGCAAGCGGACGCTGTATTCATCGGCTGCACTGGTCAACGGCTCGCAACGCGGATCGACGAGATGGAACGTCGTCTAAGAAAGCCGGTGCTTACTGCAAACCAAGTTACGACTTGGCATGCACTGCAGCTGCTAGAAGAACCTGCAGTCGGGGGCTGTGGACGTCTGTTTGAACCAGTTGTGTCGGTTTAATCCAACCAGTTTCTACCTGATTGGACACATGATGCTTGGCTGGCTACGCTCGCAACCATTCCAAAACAAATCCCGCAGGAGGAGTAATGACCGAACCCCTCAACAGAGAGAAGACCGACTTTAACGAGTTGATCGAACGCATATCAACCCCCGACTCGCCGGTAGGGATAGATGCCCAGTACACCCACGCCATTATCATCGAGTACCTGCGTGACATCAGTAACCGACTCGAACGACTCGAGGCGCGCACACGTTAGTCAAAAACCTTGTCCCTACCTCAGTTGACAAGCGGCTTGTTGGCTGTCGCGGCCGTATTGGCGTCTGCAACCGATGTCACCGCCAACGGGATCTCGCTGTACGCAGCCGCCTCACTGACCGCCGCATTACAGGAGGTGCTGCCCAAGGAACGGTTCGATGATCTCGCCTTGTCTGTCGGGGGCTCCTCGTCGCTGGCACGTCAAATCGAAGCCGGGGCTCCCGCCGACCTTTTTTTCTCCGCCAGCAGCACCTGGATGGACTACCTCGTAAAGCAGGACCTTATAGAACCGGAAACGCGGGTCGATCTGCTGGGTAACCAGCTTGTACTAATCGCACCGAGAGGTGCGGCCTTCGGCGTTTCGCTACGCCAAGATTTCGACTTCGCCGGTTCATTTTCGGGGCGCGTGGCGTTAGCGGATCCGGACCATGTGCCGGCCGGCGTGTACGCCCGTCAGTCGCTGGTTTCCTTGGGCTGGTGGCCCGCCCTTCAGCATCGCCTTGCTCCGGCCCCGCACGTGCGCGCGGCCGTCGTCTACGTGGAACGTGGAGAATGCACAGCGGGCTTTGTTTACCGTACCGATCTTCACGACGCTGAGGTCGAGCTTGTCGCCGCCGTCCCCGACTCGCTACACGAACCGATCGTCTATACCCTTGCCGCCGTAAAGGGTCGAGCAACCGAAGAGGTTCTCCAGCTGTCAGCACACCTGCAGACAAGGGAGAGCATTGCCATCTTTCGCAGGCACGGCTTCACTCCTAAGCCAATAGATTAGCACTGTGCTCAGTAGCGAGGAGTGGGAGATCGTTTGGCTGTCGTTACAGGTTGCGGTGTTTTGCGTGGTAGTTACGCTTCCCTTTGCGCTGTTTTTTGGGTGGCTGCTTGCACGCTGCCAATTTCGCGGCAAGCTCTTCCTAGATGGCCTGTGTCACTTGCCGCTTGTGCTGCCACCGGTTGTTACCGGCTATATCCTGCTTCTGTTGTTTGGTCGCCACGGCGTTTTCGGTTCACTTCTCGATTTCATGGGCATCCAACTCGCATTCAATTGGAAAGGGGCAGTGCTGGCATCGGCGGTCGTCGCCTTTCCGCTGTTTCTGCGCTCCGTGCGTTTGGGCATTGAAGACATCGATCCGCGGTTGGAACAGGTGGCGCGCACTCTGGGCGCATCGCCGCTGCGCACCTTTTTTGATGTTACGGTGCGTTTGGCCGCCCCGGCCTTGTCTGTCGGTGGGTTGTTGGCTTTCGCCCGAAGCCTTGGCGAGTTCGGAGCCACCATTACCTTCGTTTCCAACATAGCCGGACAGACTCGGACCATCCCGACGGCGATCTACAGCTACCTGAATCAGCCGGGCGGGGATGACAGTGCTATGCGTCTCGTGCTTTTGTCCGTAGTAATTTCGTTTGCCGCGGTCATCGGTAGCGAATGGGCAGCACGTAGATACCGACGAGGTTGAAGGTGTTGAAGATTTGCGTCCAGCGTCGGCTCACCGAGTTCATGCTCGACGTTGACGTTACTTGCCGCTACCCGGTTACCGCCGTCTACGGGCCTTCGGGAGCGGGCAAGACTTCTTTGCTCAATATGGTCGCTGGCTTGCTTCGTCCGAAAAAAGGAGAGATCGCACTAGATGGACGCACCTTGTTCGCGACCACCGCAAGCATCGACCTACCGCCGGAACAACGGAGTATCGGTTACGTGCTCCAAGACGATCTCCTTTTCCCCCATCTCACGGTGGCGGCCAACCTGCGTTTCGGGTACGATCAACTAAAACCGGAAGAACGACAATGCGACTTCGGTCAGATCGTCGACCTATTGGATATTTGGGAGCTGCTGCCGCGCTATCCAGAGCGTCTCTCGGGGGGTGAACGCCAACGCGTCGCCCTAGGTCGCGCCCTGCTCCGCTCGCCTGCCCTTTTGCTCATGGATGAACCATTGGCTTCACTGGATCAGGGACTGAAAAGCCGCATCATTCCATACTTGCGGCACGTTAAGAGAGAACTGCAAATCCCCATCCTCTACGTCACCCACTCCGTGGCTGAGATCTTGGAGCTTACTGGTCAGGTCATCGTTCTTCAGCGGGGACAGGTAATAGCCCACGGCGATTTTTTCAGAATCATCTCGCAACCAAGAGTCATGCCGCTCGTAGAAGAACATGGATTCGAGAATGTCTTGAAGGTGGAGACGGTAGGCAGTCAGTTCGCGGACGGCACCAGTTGGGTCCGCTTTTTTAACCAGAATCTTCTGGTGCCACACCACGGATTACCGGATGGAAAACAGCTATTTCTGGGAGTCCGGGCGAATGACATCACACTGTCGCGTTCGCTTCCAGACGGGATCAGCATTTCCAATAGCCTTGCCGGCAAGGTGGTCGAAATTACCGAAGTCAGTGGGAGTGTTTTGGTGTACGTAGATGTCGGAAGCCGGTTAGCGGTAAAAATTACCGGACAATCCGCGAAGCAAATGAATCTTGCCTTGGGTGACAAGCTCTACTGTCTCATCAAGACCCATTCTTTTCGCATAGGTCCAGAGGTGGAATAGGGACGGTCAATCCCGCAGGATTCCCGCGATCAAATCAGCTACCTGAAGGCACTGGACTTTGCCACGGGCTGTAGTTTCGATCAGCAACGGCATACGCATTTTGCCGTTGGCATAAACTACTCTGATTACCCCCGCATCGCCGTTGATATTGAGCACCCCAGCCCTCCGCCCGGCCGTACCGGCATTACCGTCATAACGCACCATTTCCACAGCGTCGATCCGACACAGGGACTCGACGACTTTGCGCCATCCGGGAGGACGGTGATGATCCGTGTCCGAAAGGCCGTTCTTGCTATCCGTCGACCGAGATGATGGCAGCGGGGTCTGTTCGTCTCTGCCCTTTGCGTTCAGGTAAGCTCGGTAGATCATTTCACCGGCGCGCGTGAGGCCGCAGGTTCCGCCTATTGAGCTTTCTACAAAAGGACGTGCTTGAGGATAGTTGTGAAGGCGGTTTTCAACCTCCACCTGCCGACGCGGTTCTTTGTACAGCCAGCAAAAGAACTCAAGGTTGGCTTCGACCAGTGCGAGGTACTCATCGACTCCCA
>CAYNZV010000005.1:0-71679 GCA_964401715.1 uncultured Gemmatimonadaceae bacterium
GACGTGGTGGTAGTTGGTGCCGGCATTTCCGGATTGTCTCTAGCCCATTATCTGAATCAGCTGGGCCTTGGGGTGGTCGTGTTCGAGCGCGATCGGCGCGCCGGTGGTAAGATCCACACGCGCAGACATGGTGAGTTTCTTATGGAACACGGTCCCAACTCGCTATTGGAAACGAATCCGCACTTGAGCGGGTTGGTATCCGACTTGGGCATTGAGGAAGATAAGATCTACACCCGGGAGGTCGCCAAGAACCGATACATAGCCCGTAGCGGCGATCTTCATCCGATTCCTCTCAACCCGTTGGCCTTTATTGGCACAAGTCTGTTCTCCGCACGAGCCAAGTTACGTCTTTTGGCAGAACCGTTCGTTGGTCATGGGCCTGACGTGGACGAGACTTTGGCCGCGTTCGTAGAGCGGCGTTTAGGCCGGGAGTTTTTGAACTACGCCGTCGATCCTTTCGTGGCCGGCGTTTACGCGGGAATTCCGGAGGAACTCAGTGTCGCCAGCGCGTTTCCTAAGCTGGTCGTCCTCGAAGAGGAGTATGGGGGCCTTATAAAGGGGGCTGTATTGGGCGCACGCAAAAGGAACAAACAGGCCGGCACCTCAAAACAGAAAGCCCGCATGTTCGCCTTCAAAGAGGGTGTTGGGACGTTGGTGGACGCCTTAGTATCGGAATTGGACGAGATATTAGAGGTAGGCGTAGCCGTCAAGGAAATCGCTGAAACAGATGACGACGGGTACCTGGTGTCACTTGAAGATAACGACGCCACTTGGCAAATTCGCAGTCGTTGTGTCGTGTTCACCATCCCGGCACATGCCTACACCGACGTGAACTTTCGCTTCGATTTCCCGGTGGGTACTTCGCTCCAGCGGATCCCCTATCCGCCAGTGAGCGTGGTGTTTTTTGGATACAACCAACCTCCGGGTGGACGCAAGTTGGACGGTTTTGGCTTTCTCGTGCCCAGATTAGAGAACCGACGAATTTTGGGGACCATATGGAATTCAAGCCTGTTCCCGGGACGAGCCCCTGAGTTGGGAGCAGCGTTCACCACTTTTGTAGGGGGTGTCAGGCAACCGGAGGTCGCTTTCCTCGATGACAGTGAGCTTTCCGATCTAGTGCGCGACGAGTTGCGAGACCTGCTCGGCGTCACCGCTGTACCTGCCGAGATTCAGGTAGCCCGTTGGGACCGAGCTATACCACAATACGGAATTGGGCATGGGGAGCTGATGAAGGAATTGGAAGCTTTCGAGGAACTGCGTCCCGGCCTCCATCTGTCGGGTAATTTCCGCAATGGAATATCCGCACCCGATTGTATCGAACAGTCCTATCGTTTGAGCCGACAGATCTCCGCGTCCAGCGCTCTGGACTTCGATTGACCGGCGGCGTCCGAGCGGACACCAAACGCGCCTATCATCGCATCAGTTCCAACATCGACAGGTTGGTGGATACACCAACTACCAGCTGATGACCGGCGGGGAAGTTGCGCCCGTTCAAGGTGAACCGGACGGCTAATTCCCCGGTGACTTTGGGGCTAATCTGCCAAACCACGGTTGGTGCTAGGTAGGTTATTCGTTTTATCTGTGAGCGGTTCTTCAAAATGCCGAATTCAACCGAAGGGTCGCTGCGCAATCCTTCCAGTTTGGCGACGAACAGCAACTCGGGAGTAAGATTGTAACCCACCTCGCCGTTGAAGAACCATTCATCGCCGGGGTCACGTTCGATCTCGTCGTTGCGCGTACGAATCCGGTATCCCAAGTCGAGATTCGCGTAAATGGGTAACGGCCACAAAGAGCGACCGAACTCAGCCACTAACTCGTAGTCTCGCTGACCTTCACCCAATGGAATCAGACCATCCTCGTTGAGGAACTCCCCCGTAGCCAGTTTGACCCCCGCTTTGGCGGTTACAACAGCAGGTTTTTGCAGCAGGTTGTACTTGGCAAACAGTCGGAGGTCGCTGAAGCCCGCATCGGACAGTGGATCGTTTTGGGTGACATCGACAAACTCCTGATCTAAGAAGGGAACTTGCACACCGACATCGAAGTAGTCTGTAACACCGAAGAAAACCTCGACAAAGAGTGCATGTAAATCATATTTTCCGTCGAAGCGATACGGACGGCGATCGCCCGGCTGAAAACGCACTCCGTCAACGACCTCGGCGTTAGCAATGTACCATTCCTCGGCAGACTGGTTAAAATAACTGACCTTACCCCAGAGCTGGCCCTTGGGCAAGGTCCACGCTCCTGCCCACAAAAAGGTCGGCCACAATAAAATTGCGACAAACAAGCGGTGATTCCTCAACGGGTACTCCTTCGAGATCTGGCGAAAAACGGTAGTTTTCGGTGCTCTTCGGGAAGAGAAGCGCTTAGCGTCAGTGGCCGGAGATCGGTAGATTGAACATTTAGTCTTTGTTGCTAACTTAACTATCTGAGAAGTAATAACCTTACGTGCTGCCAGAAATGCACATATTAACCCTTGGCCTGAATCATCGCACCACCCCCGTACAGTTGAGGGAACAACTGGCCTTTCCTGAATCCCTATTACAGGCCGCACTTCCCCGACTCGTCGGAGAGTACGGTCTGGCCGAGGCGGCCATTCTCTCGACCTGCAACCGCTCCGAAATCTACGTTGCTAGCCACGCGGAAAACGGACTCTCCAAAGCACGGCAATTCCTTACCGAGGTCCGCGGCATTGATCTGAGCCAGTTCGAACCCCATTTCTACGAATTCAGCAACGAAGACGCCGTCACCCACTTGTTCAGCGTTGCCTGCGGTATCGACTCCATGGTGATCGGCGAGTCGCAGATCCTCGGGCAAGTTCGGGATGCCTTGGAACTCGCCCGACAGAACGACTCGGCGCACATCGTGCTCAACGAGCTTTTCCAGCGTTCACTGCGGGTAGGAAAACGAGCGCGATCGGAAACCGACATCGGACGCGGTCACCTATCTATCAGCACGGCGGCAGTGGAACTGGCTAATCAGATATTCGAGAACCTGAAAGACCGCCGCGGTATACTGGTGGGCACCGGAGAAATGGGGGAGCTGATCGCCCAGTATCTGATCGATGCCAGCATTCAGAGCCTGACGGTTACCAACCGCACCCATTCGCGTGCCCAAGCATTGGCCGTCCGTTTAGGTGCAGAGGCGATCGAGTTCGAGCACTTGGCGAAACATTTAGAGTCGGCAGACATCGCCATCACCGCCACAGCTTCGTCCGAATGTGTGGTAACTACCGAAATGGTTCGACGGGTAATGAAAGCACGGTTGGGTCGTCCGCTCGTCCTGATCGACATCGCGGTGCCGCGCGACGTGGAGCCAGACATTCGCTCCTTGGACAACGTCTTTCTGTTCGACATCGACAGCCTAGAACAGGTGGTTGCCGCCAACCGCGAAGAGCGCGAGCACGAGATTTCCGTCGTCCGCGGCATAATTCAAACCGAACTAAACGACTTTCTAAATTGGTTCAATGCTTTGAGTACTGGTCCATTAATCCAAGCCTTGAAACAACGCTCGAACGAGCTGCAAGAAAAGGAGCTCGCGCGCTGGCAATCCAAACTGGATCGTCTGTCGACCGAAGAGAAGGAGATGATTGTGGGCATTTTGCGGGGATACAGCAACAAGCTTCTGCACGACCCGCTAGTGTGCATACGAGAATTTGCCAACAGCGAGGATGGGTATTTACAACTGGACACGGTTAGAAAACTGTTCCATTTAGAGGGTTTCGATCGGGAAGGAGACGATGGATGACTACCGAATGCGCGGTTATCATCGCGATTTCGTTGGTTCTCTACCTGGCAGCTTCGCTATTCTTCCTAGGCCAGATCTTTTTCGGCCGCCGCACCTGGAACGCCCTAGGACGCCGGGTTTTGCGAATCGGGCTGGGGGTACATATTGCTGGACTGCTGGTTCATTTTGCCGTCTCGGGGACTTCTCCATTCACCGACATGCTTTTGATCATGTCCTTGTTCGTTGTCGCTGTGATCCTCGTAGACGAGTTGATCGAGCGCTTCACCGCTGTGCGCAGCCTTGGGTTTATCGTCACCCCGCTGGCATTTTTCGGTCTGCTCTACCCGGCCTTGATGCCGGTACGATTCGATGCGGCAGAATCGATGCTACTACGTCACCCATGGCTTGGCATGCACATTGGCACAACGCTTCTGGGGGTTGTAGGCTTCGCACTGGCGTTCACTGCGGCCATTATCGTAATCGTGCAGTCACGGTTGTTGAAGCGGGGCCGGTTGAATCAGTGGCTGCCAGCGCTGGATACGGCAGCGATAGCTACCGATCGCTTCGCTGGGTCCGGGTTCTTCTTGTTTACTATCGGTTTGATAATGGGGATCATCTGGTTGTTTGGCGCGCCGGGGGATTACCTCGGCACAAGCGACCCCAAGATACTGCTTGCCTTCCCTACCTGGGGAGTTTTTGCGGCTTATCTCTATCTACGAGGGATCGTAGGACGCCAGGAGAGCCGGCTCAAATGGTTGGTGATTGCTGGTTTTTTCTTGGCGCTAGTTAATCTTTTGGGTGTAAGGCACAACTTCGATAGCGTTGAGCTACTCTGAGCCATTATTCCCCAGTCGAAAGTCAACATCAACCTGAGCGTCGGCCCCCACCACGGCCTTCCTCTCCAACTCTCCCAGTTCCTTGTGCCACAGCCACGCGAGGTGTTCGTCGGACGGAACGTCGTCGATCTCAAACGATCCATGCTTGGCAGTTATTGCGAAATACGGGTCTATATCGGGAAAAGACAGACAATCATCCACTGATGTATACCGCACCGGACATCGACGATCGCTTCGACTCAACAACGCAAACGGGGTACTTCTTTATGTGGTAAGTTTGCCAAACGTCGAACAACGAGGTCTGGTTGGCAAAAGTATGGATGTTGTAAAATGGTCGCCGGCTGCCGAAGTCAGTGAATCGCGATCGGCCTACCCGGTGAACCAGTGCCGCCCTTGAACCGTATGGGTGTGAACACAAATAGAAACTCGTACACCTCATCTTTGAGCAGTTCGTCGTAGACCATGTTTTCCAGGTTGAAGATACCGGCTTTGACGATGAGTTCCTGGTGGACAGGAAATTCCATTCCCGGTTCCGGATTGGGAACCACCTCAGTGGTCCACTGATCGGTGCCAATCATCGACGCCTCTTTCTCCACGATCCAATCGGCCACCGCTAGTCCGATTCCAGGAGGATTGGTGTTGTAAGTTTCGGGATCGGTCCAGTTTTTCGACCAACCGTAGTTGAAAAACAGCGCGTCGCCCGGCTTGATGCTCTTCTCCGCGATATCCTGCTTCTTCAGGGCACCGCGGACGTCGTCCACGGTTACTTCGTAGCTGTGATCCAGAGTGGACACTCCCTTGTAGCCGGCAATATCGATCAGTACACCACGTGTTATGAACGGCTTGACATGTTCTATGCCGAGTTTCTCCAGACCGTACGCTCCTGCCATCTCGTCTACGGTGTAACCATTGTAGAAAACATCTTGAGTAGTTCCGTCCGCCATTTTCGTGCGCGTACCGATGTGAGCCAATCCATCGAACTGAGTACCCACCTGTCCAATTTCAGCGCAGAGAAACTCATCGTTGTACATTAGCATATTGTTCTCACCAAAGGGACCGCCGGTAGGTGCCCCGGGAATAAACATGGCGTAAGTTCGCTGCCCGAAGAGGGGCATTCCTCTTTCGTATACCTGCCCCAGCTCGTACATCTTGCCTTTCTTCACCAGTTTCAGGGCTTGGAGGATCTTCTCCGGCGTGATCCAGTTGGAGCCGCCTGCCTGGTCCTCGGCGCCCCACTTGGGGTGTGGCCACCATTCACCCTGCTCGCGGGTTTGCGCATCGGCGAAGAGTGGTCCCCAGACCAGGGACAAGGCCGTCACCGAAACGACGACAGTGCGTTTCATGATTTTCCTCCTTGTTGAGTGGCTACGAGAATACAGCAATTTGGATCCGAGCCGGACCGCATTACAAAGATCAGGATTTCAATCCCACCACGTCGATCACGCGCGCCAACCGGGAGATGCCATCGGCGATCTGACTACTGTTCAAAGTGCAAAACGGCAGTCGCAAGAACCGTTCGCCACCCCCGTTCGGGAAAAACGCCGAGCCATCCGTAAGCAACAGTTGGTTTTTTGTCGCCTCTTCCCGGACCACACTTCCCGAAAGGCCAAGCGGAAGCTCGAGCGAAACGAAGAATCCTCCATCCGGGCGACTATAGGTCACGGTGGGCAGATGTTGTTCGAGGGCTTCCAAACAAGCATTGAGCCGCGGCTGATACACCGATCTCAAGCGTTCGATCTGCGGTTCCAGCAGCCCCCGCGATAGAAATTCACAGACGATTGCCTGTCCCAGGATGCCTGGCGTCAGGTAGACGTCCTCTGCCAACGCTGCCACTTCTTTCACAAGCGAGGACTGGGCCACCAAGACTCCGACTCGGGTGCCGGGTACGATCAGCTTGCTGAAGGAGAACAGATGCACAACCAGCTCAGGCGCCATTGAGAACAGGGTGGGTCCGGGGGTGCCGTGATACCGCAGAAGTCGGTACGGGGTATCCTCTATGACCGTAAGCTGATGCTTCCGCGCCAACTGGACCAACCTTTGACGCTTTTCCGTCGAGTAGGTTACGCCGGACGGGTTCTGGAAATCTGGTATCAGGTAGACAAAGCGTGGATTTAGTGCTTCGATGGCTTCTTCCAACTGGCCCAGAACCGGTCCGTCCGCTTCGAGGGGGATGCCGTGCACATCGGCGCCATGACGGCGGAGCACGGTAATCGCTCGATCGTAGGTTGGCACCTCAGTCAACACGCTTTCCCCCGGTTTCAACAACACGTGGCAAAGAAGATCGAGGATTTGCAGGGAACTGTTGGAGACGAGCACCTGCCCGTGTGTTACCGAATACCACTCGGCCAACCAATCGAGAAGAGGCGCAAAACCATGAACGGTGCCATACTGCACCGCCTTTGCTCCGTGCTTTGCGAGTGCTCCTTGACAACAGGCGGCGATCGCCTCAGGACAGAGCGCTTCGTCTGTGGGCACGCCGCGGGTGAGAGAAATATGTTTTTGTTCGCTCATTGTAGAACCGAGGTTGATTCGATATCAGACCAGCTTCAGTTTAGACGTGTCGCGAGTGGCTAAGAGTCCCTATAGACCGAGGCCCTTCTCCATTTACTTCCAGACTTCGCGGCCCCAACCCGAAGTAGGCGATCATCAAGGCCGCCACGGCCAGTGAGAGATTCTTGAAAAACTGGGCCATCTCGGCCATGGTCTGCAGTGGATTTTTGTTCTCCCAAAACGAGTGCGTCATCAGCGATGTCGGCATCAACAACAGAAAGATCAGAACGGCCCTGATCTTTGCCTTTTAACCCAGAAAAACACTTAACCCGCTGGCCAAAATCATGACTCCCGTCAGCGCCACAGCCAGTTTGGGTAGGGAACTCCCATATCTGCACTGTACTGAGCCATCTGCTCCAGCTTGGCGAAGTTACGCACCCCGTGCATGAGGCACATGAGCGAATACAACTGGGGTCCCACCAGTAACAGATATCTCAACTCGTCTTCCTCCTGGATTTATCGGGCGAATATATCAACGGCGCCTCTCGGCATCAACGAATCGTCTGAGCCAAAGCAGAAGTCTCGGTAGTGCAGCTCCCATGAGTACGGTGTTGGGCTGCTCTCTTGAATAGCTTCTTGCTACCGTTATTTTTTCTATGCGTTGATGGCAATCGCATCACATATCTCAAACAAAGTCGAAAGAACTATGCGTTCACCTTTTCTGTCACCAGAAGAAGCTCAACAGATCGTACTGTCGAATATCGCTCCACTCGGCGTCGAGAGGGTTTCGTTGATCGATGCGCTGGACCGTCTGATGGCGAGCGACATCGTCGCTCGCCACGACAACCCGCCGCTCGACAACTCAGCCATGGACGGTTACGCGGTACGCCATGAGGATGTGAGCCACGCCTCGCCGTCATCCCCCGTAAGACTCACTGCAATAGAAGAGATTCCCGCGGGTCACGTCCCCATGAAGACCGTCGGCAAGGACGAGGCCAGCCGCATCATGACCGGGGCTCCGTTGCCGGCCGGCACTGATACCGTGGTGCGTGTCGAGTACACCGAGACTCAAGTGGATGCCGTGGATATCATGACCCCTGAAGAGAAAGGTGCGAACATCAGGCGACGAGGGGAAGACATCCGTGCCAATACCACTCTCATTGTGAAAGGTACCCGATGTGAGAGCGGCGAGCTTGGCCTGCTCGCTGCCCAGCAACACTCCGTCGTGCCAGTGTATCGTCGGCCGACGATTGCCATCCTTTCCACCGGAGACGAGTTGGTCGATCTCAGCGAACCGCTGGCGGAGGGGAAGATTGTCGACAGCAACACCTACGCCCTGGCCGCGTTGTGCCGGTCCCACGGTGCGGTACCTTGGATGTTGCCGATTGTACGAGACACGGAGGAGTCAACCCGCCAGGCGGTGGAAACCGCACTCGCCGCTGACTTCATTCTTTCTTCTGGAGGTGTCTCAGTCGGCAAGTACGATCACATAAAAACCGTGCTCGACCAGATGGGAGCCGAGGTCGCCCTTTGGAGAGTGGCGATGAAACCCGGTAAACCGTTGTTTTTCTGTACCCTGCAGAGTACGCCATACTTTGGGCTCCCAGGAAATCCAGTGTCGAGCATGATGTCATTCCTGCAATTCGTCCGACCTGCCATTCGCAAGGCTTCGTCTTTCCCGGAAAAAGACTGGTTGTTGCCGCAGACGAGGGCGATCCTGTTACATGCCGTTGAGAATATCGGGGACCGACGTGAGTACTTACGAGCTCGCCTGGTCTACGAAGAAGGCCGTCTCAAGGCGACTCCTTTCAAGGTTCAGGGTTCGCACATGTTAACCTCGATGCTGGGCGCCAATGGAATCGTGGTCCTCGACCCGGAGGAATCCGTGTTGGAGGGTGATGAAGCAACGGTACAGATCATTAGTCGCATTCTGTGAGCTCCAAGCAAGAAACTAAAAAGGTCGAAGTTATCAGCTCCAGGAGAATCTTCGACTACTTCTTCAGGGTCGACGAAGCCACCGTATTGCACGAGCGCCCCGACGGAAACATGAGTCCGCCGCTCAAGCGGGTTGAACTTTAAGCGGGGCAATGGAGTGGCAGCATTGCTGTACAAACGGTCCAAGCAGACCGTGGTGCTGTTCTAGCAATTTCCCTATCCCCCAGCTACGCAGCCGGGCAGGGTTGGTTGCTGGAGGTAGTGGCCGGCAGGTTGAAACGTGGTGAGGACGCTGAGGTTGTGATGCGGAACGAGATAACCGAAGGAGCCGCATGCCAAGTCGGCTAACTGACACCTGTCGGCAGCTTCTTCTTGAGCCTTGGCGGATCGTCGGAGCGGATTCACCTGTACTTTGCCGAGGTCGTCGACGAAGATCGCTTCAACCACGGCGGCGACCTCGAGGAGGACGGAGAGGATATTAAGGTGGTGGAAAACTACCGGTATCCCACGTCCTTGAAATGATCAACGATGGCGCTTTCGCCGGTGCCAAAACCCTAGTGGCGTTGCTGTGGTTCAGATCCGAAGAACTTCGCAACATGCATCATTGATGGGTCTTTCCCTGCCCAAGGCAACTCGTGATATTACCTGCTGGATGTCCACGTATTTCAGCGTTGTCGACAGAATCAAACATTAACTTCAGGAGATTTACCTGATGGCTGACCTGTATCCTCCCTCAGCTGACTTCCAGAAACAAGCCCACATCAAGAGCATAGAGGAGTACGAGGCCGAGTACCAACGCTCCGTCGCCGACCCCGACGCGTACTGGGCCGAGAAGGCGGAGGAGTTCCATTGGTTCGAAAAGTGGCATACGGTGAGTTCGTTCAATTACAACATGGATAAAGGCCCCATTTCTATACGTTGGTTTGACGGCGGCAAGACCAGTATCGCCTACAACTGTCTAGATAGGCATCTGGAGAAACGGAGTGATCAGATCGCCATCATCTGGGAAGGAAACGAACCCGACGAAGATGCGACCCTGACCTACCGGGAGCTGTATGAGCAAGTTTGTAAGTTCGCCAACGTGCTGAAATCTAAAGGGGTAAAAAAGGGCGACCGGGTTTCGATCTACATGCCGATGGTACCGGAATTGCCGGTGACCATGCTCGCCTGCGCTCGCATTGGTGCCGTGCATTCGGTTGTCTTTGGCGGGTTTTCCGCCGATTCGTTGGCCGACCGCATCGCGGACTCCACCTGCACAACCCTCGTGACCTGCAACGGAACCCACCGAGGCGACAAACCGTTACTGATGAAACCGGTAGCAGACGAGGCTATGAGCGCAGCCGAGAAACGCATGGGACAACCGGTGGAAACCTGCATCGTGGTCGAGCGGGTCCGCGGCGACGCCCAGTTCGAGTGCCAGATGCAGAAAGGCCGCGACTTCTGGTGGCACGAGGTGATGGCCGCTGCAGAAAACGACTGTCCCTGCGAGCCGATGGATGCGGAGGACCCTTTGTTCTTACTCTACACATCCGGGTCCACTGGCAAACCGAAAGGTGTGCAGCACAACGTCGGCGGGTATATGATGTACACCGCCTTGACCCATAAAAACATCTTCGATTATCACGACGGTGACATTTACTTTTGCGCCGCTGATATCGGTTGGGTCACGGGGCATTCGTATATTTTGTACGGTCCGTTGGGCAACGGCGCCACCACCGTGATGTTCGAGGGTATTCCCACTTATCCCGATCCGGGGCGCTACTGGCAGGTGGTCGAAAAATGGAAGGTCAACCAGTTTTACACCGCACCTACGGCGATTCGCGCCATCGCCCGAGAAGGCGAGGGCTGGCCCGGCAAGTACGAGATGCCTTCGCTACGTGTCTTAGGCACCGTAGGGGAACCTATCAACCCGGAAGCCTGGCGCTGGTACCACGTCAACGCCGGCAAGGAGCGCTGCCCCATCGTCGACACCTGGTGGCAGACCGAAACCGGCGGCATTCTCATTACGCCGCTGCCCGGCGCCACCCCCACCAATCCGGGCTCGGCAACTTTTCCTTTCTTTGGCATTGAGCCGGTGGTGTTTGAGCCCGAGTCGGGCAAGTTGGTTGCAGGGAACGATGTCAGTGGCGTACTGGCCATCAAACGACCGTGGCCAGGTCAAATGCGTACGGTCTGGGGCGATCATGAGCGTTTCGAGAATACCTATTTCCACCAGTACAAAGGTTATTATTTCACCGGCGACGGGTGCCGCAGGGACGAGAGTGGCTATTACTGGATCACCGGTCGCGTCGACGACGTCATCAACGTCTCCGGCCACCGTATGGGTACTGCCGAGGTCGAAAGCGCTCTGGTTCTACATGCCAAGGTGGCAGAAGCAGCGGTCGTCGGTTTTCCGCATGAGGTCAAGGGTCAGGGGATCTACGCCTACGTGACTTTGAACACCGGGGAGGAATACACCGACGAGCTCAAAAAGGCGCTGCGCTCTCACGTACGCAGTGCTATCGGACCCATCGCTCAGCCGGACGTGATTCATTGGGCGCCCGGCCTGCCGAAAACGAGATCTGGGAAGATCATGCGTCGTATCCTGCGCAAGATTGCCAACGACGAAACCGATTCCATCGGCGACACGTCCACTCTGGCCGACCCCAGCGTAGTAGATGATCTGATCAAAAACAAATAGAACGAGGAAACACAGAAATAGGGATGGTCGATGCATTCGGTCCCCCCTATTTTGTTTGCGCTCTTTTCAAGAGAGCAGCTGTTGGTCAGCAAACAACTACCACTCGGTTCGCAGCACTTGTCGGCTGTGATGGTTGTGTCATATTCCGCAATCTTGGATTGGCACGAATGGCGTCGTACGACACCGCCAGTGCAAGCGAAAGACTCGGGATCAATCACCTGTTCCCGAGGAGTGATCCCTTCGAAATAGTCAGCGCACGGTTCCTTCGAACAAATCTCGTAGGATTTGCCACAGACGGTGACGCGTTCTCCGCACAGGAAGGTGTTTCCATCTTGCATCGGTCACCTTGCTGAACGGACCTAAGTAGATCAGCGCCTCGTTGTGATTCCAGCACTCCGCTTCCTTACCCTTATAGGGAACCACGACGACGCTGCGAAACATAATACCCTCCACCTCCCTCTAGAGCTCCTCGTCCCGCTTGCCGATTTCAACACCGTAGAATCGAGAATCGACAAACGTCTTTAGGAAGGCGATCTCATGCTAATACCGATGGGAAAGTGCCACCATCTTGTCATTCATGCCCATGGCGCTGCCCTTCCCGACGTAGCAAGCGGGATATCCGTAGTCGGAGTCTTTTTCGACGATTTCGTCGAGGATCCGTTGCAGGTATTGTGGATCGTAGTCTACCGGACAACAAAGAGCTGCTTCGGAGGCATCGGCGGCAGATCTGTAGCGATCGCAACGATCGATTCAACCGAGCTCATTCTTGTGATTCTACGTGCTGTTGTCCGTGGCGAGTTAACGCTATTCGACTGGGGCTCCGGCAGTGATCCAAGCGCGGATCATTTCGATTTGATCAGGCGTAAGGGGCGAGCGGTTCAACGGCATCTGCGAGTTCACGTCCCTGTCGCCCCGCACTTTCTTGAACAGATAGGAAGCCTCCGGATCGCCCGGTTCAATCCGATTCAAGTTGCTCTGAGTGCTGGTTACACCGATGATCTCGTCGGCAATACGTTCGGCAACCAACGACATGTTCGCAGCAACGAAACTCCCACCGTGACAACCGGAGGAGGTGCAGTTGGGCGTGAAGATCTCGTCGCTTAACTGCTTCAAGGTGATGGTCACACCGTTATCGCCGCCATTGTTCGCGTCAGTTTCGCCGTTGCCATCACCGTTGTCGACGTCATCTGCTACCAGTGGGGCGCCGTCAGGGCCCAGACTGGTGCCATCTCCCGCGCAACCAACGAAAAATGCGGCTAGTAGAAATACTGCCACGCGAATCTTCAAATCGACCATCCTGCACTCCCGGAAAGGTTTAGGTACTCTCTGAAGGTGTGATATTAACTGGTGGAATAAGACAGGTCAACAAGCGCAAAAAACCCCAACGATGTTATGTCCTGTTTGATGCATTATAGTTGCAATCGGTTGTTCGATCCTGCAGAAACTCGAATGTCTGTCGGGCCACGATCAGCTCCTCGTCGGAGTGCAGCACGTAAAGATGAACTCGACTTGATTGGGCATGAAGGGAACCCCCGCCTCGGGTTGCGGAGTTCCGCTTCGTATCCATCTTCACGCCGAGGAACTCCAGTTTTTGCAGCACCTATAGGCGAACCTTGGCTGAATGCTCGACGATCGCTCCATTGAAGCTGATGGCATCCAATCCTCCCAATGCGACGACATAGGCGCCGAGATAGTCACGAATTGCCGACGCCAAAACCTCGATCGCCAACACACACCTCTCGTTGCCGGCTGCGGCTTGTTCCTCGATGTCGCGCATGTCGCTATAGCCGCAAATACCTAAAAGACCAGAGCGAGAGCCGCATAGCTCAAGAACTTCGGAGAAAGAGAGTTGTTCCGCGCGCATAACCAGATCGATGGCGAATGGATCCAAATCCCCAGTGCGATTGTTCTGAGACACCTCGCACTGGGGACTGATGCCGTGAGAAGCCCCCAAAGACTCGCCGTCTTTGATGGCGCAGAGAGAGGATTAACCTCCGAGGTGACAGTTTATGTGCCGCAATGCTCGCTTTCCTTCCTACGTCATCACTTTCTCGGCGGCGTAGCGGTAACTGGCATCGTGAAACTCGTATCTGCGCACCCCGTGTTTCTCGTACCAATCGTACGGAACAGCGTAGAACTGACGACGCAGCGGCACGCTGCTGTGAAAAGCGGTTTCGAAACATCCCATCACTCGTAGTTCGCCAGCGGGCGTTGGCTATCGATCTCAGCTGTTGCCCCGATTTGGTAGACATGGCAGGACAACGCTCCGCCTATGCGGTCCATGGATCCACGCGCCAGCACAGAAGCGGACGGCATCCCATACAGCTTGTATTTGAACGAAGTGCTACCGAGATTTGCAGCGAGAATCTTCACGAACACCTGTCCTTGGCTGGGGGCATCACCGCTGAGAATCTACCCGTGGCAGGAGATACCGTATCTGCGCCAGCGTTGCTTGTCAAGACTACAGACCCCTCGTAGTTTACGCTTATGGACTGGGTTCAAGCGCTGTTGCTCGGCGTCTTGCAGGGCCTGACCGAATTCCTTCCCATTAGCAGCACGGCTCATCTGCGCGTCGTTCCCCACTTCTTGGGCTGGGCAGATCCCGGCGCAGCATTCTCCGCGGTCATCCAGCTGGGCACTTTAGCTGCCGTATTTGTTTATTTCGCCGCCTATGTCAAGCGCCTCTGCATCGCCGCTTTTCTCTCAGTACGTCATCGAAGCTTCACCCACTCGGACGATGCCCGGTTGGCCTGGTCAATACTTCCCGGCACGGTGCCCATTGCTGTTTTCGGACTTGGATTCAAAGGCTTCATAGAATCGGGCGCCCGCGATCTGCGTCTGATTGCGGCGGCACTTATCGCCTTGGCGTTGCTATTGTTGGTGGCGGAACTCTGGAGCCGGCGCTCGCGGGCAATGACCGATCTGAGTTTCGGACAGATCCAGTTTATTGGTCTGTGCCAAGCTCTGGCCCTCATTCCCGGTTGTTCTCGTTCCGGGGCCACGATCATGGGCGGTCTTGTGGTTGGTCTACGGCGAGAAGACGCCGCGCGCTTTTCGTTTATTCTAGGCCTACCCGCCATAGGAGCCAGCGGCCTGTTACAGCTGTACGAACTAGCGGAGCGCGGAATGGGAACAGATGGTTTTGTCCATCTCGGAATAGGTATCGCGGCGGCCGCGGTGAGCGGCTACGCGGCAATTCGATTCTTACTCCGGTTCCTGCAACGTCATGGAACCTACCTTTTTTCCGCATACCGCATAATCCTCGGCGGCACTATCTTCATAAGCATTTGAAAACCCCATTTGCAGGGAGAGTCCAATGTACCCCAACCCGTTGAAAGAAAAGATTCGCTCCGGCAATCTCGTCCTCGGTACCTTATTGCCGGCATTTACACCCCACGTTGCCGGCGTAGTCATTGACATCCAACCCGATTTCATGTGGATCGACACGGAACACTCACCTTACGGCACCGAGGTACTCGACGTCATCCCAGTCATGGCGCGCAGCAAAGGCGTCGCCCCAATGATCAGGGTCGCGTGGAACGACCCAGCCCTCATCAAGAAAGCGTACGATGTGGGCGCGGTGGCGGTTATGGTGCCGCAAGTGGATTCGGCCGAGGAAGCCGCCCTTGCTGTGCAATACGCGAAGTACCCTCCAGAAGGCGAGCGCGGTTTGACACCGTCATGGACGCGTGTTGCCGGTGAGGACTTCAATCATGTCATCAAGACGGCAAACGAAGAGACCGTAGTTGTGCTTCAGGTTGAAAGTCAGAAGGCGTTCGACAATTTGGAAGAGATAGCCAATGTTCCGGGTGTGGATATTCTCTTTGTCGGCCCCTTGGACCTATCGGCATCGGTGGGTACCATCAGTGATACTAAATCCAAAGACGTACAGGAGATCCTCAGAGAGGTGCCACGACTGTTGAAAAGATCAAAGGTCGTACCCGGAACCACGTGTCCCGAAGCGGCGGACGCCCTAGAGAAGGTGGCGTGGGGATACCGATACGTGAATGTAGGCCACGCCCTCGCGGCAGGGGCCCAACTAGTTCGTACTGCCCTCGAGACGGTGCGTGCTGGATCCTGATCAGGATTCACCGTTCAGATTTTCTGCGGTCTCGATCAGTATTGCGTCGTGAATACTGTTTTCCATGAGGAAATAATCGGCACCTGCTTCGAAGCCGAGCATGCGATCCTCTTGGCGGTCCTTGTAAGAAACAATCATGACGGGAATTGATTTTGGTGCATGATCTTCATTGATCAAACGGACCAACGCGATTCCGTTCATAAGCGGCATGTCCTCGCCGGTTACGTAGAGATCGTATAGATCTGTGCACACGAATTTCCAGCCGTCCATGCCGTCTACCTGCTACTTCGACTCTATAGTCGCGATTTTCGAGTAACCTGCCCTCCACCCGGTAGGCCGCAATGGAATCGCAAAGGACCAAAACCCGTTTCGGTGGCCACTCTTCGCAGTCACCTTCCGAGGTGGCGATTTCGACCAATCACCCCCAGCAATTAGTCTTTCCATGGAGCGTACGAAATCATCTCCGATAAGAGCTGGGCTGCCATCTCCCATCAACACCACAACGCGGATATTTGTTGATTTTACCTAACCTGTGGTCATTGGGTCGCACCACAAGATCGACCTCTCCCAGCAAACTATCGATCACCAAGCCGTGGCGTAACAGCTAGCGAGTGCTTTTGCCTGCAAGCACGAACCAAATGGTTCGCAGCATGATTTTGAGGTCGAGTTTCAGCGAGATGTTCTCGATGTAGTAGAGATCATACTCCAGTCGTTCCTTGGCGATGGCTACCACGTCGCTGGAATTGATGTCGAATTCGTGTTTGGACTGCGCCCATCCCAGTAGTCCAGGTTTGATATTGAAGCGACGCATATATAACGGTATCTCTTGGCGAAACCGTTCCACGAAGTAAGGACGCTCCGGTCGCGGACCAACAAGACTCATGTCTCCGCGGAGGAAATTGATGCACTGAGGCACCTCGTCCAAGTGAAGTGCCCGCAATACTCTACCCATTCGAGTGATGCGTGGATCTTCACCTTTCACCCAGACCGGTCCAGTTCGTTCTTCGGCGTCGATGAACATGGACCGGAATTTGTAGATGGTAAACCTGCGGCCATCCTTGCCGATTCGGTCCTGGCGAAAGAACACCGGCCCCCTCGAGTCGATGACGATGCCTAAGCCCACCAAAATCCACAATGGAGCAAGCCCGAGGCCGATCAGTATCGCGACCGAACTATCAATGGTTCGTTTCACCGTTTGCTCCCACGCCGGCATTAACTGCGGCCGTAGTTCCATCAGCGGTACGCCGTGGATCTGATTTGTGCGGACGTGGCCGGTTACGATGTCGTACAGATCTGGCGTGATACTGAACGATACCGGGTAATTGCCGGCTGCATTGACTATTTCGAGAATCTCTTCGTGGGAATTCGATTGCAAGGCAATCAGTACAGAGTCGACTGCGTGTTTTTCAATAATGCTCGAGAGTTCGCTGACGGGTCCCAATACGGGCATTTCGTTTTGCTGTAAATAGTTCTCTTCGTCAGTGTACACGAAACCGATCACGTTGAATCCCTGACCCGGCGAAATGCGAAGATCGTGCATCAACCGCTCACCCCTCGCCTCCGTTCCCACGATTACCGTGTTCCGTTTGCCGATGCCGCGCAAAAGCAACTGCCGTTCGAAACTGCGTACTGCTACCCGAGCAATGGAAACGGAAACTAAGAGCACCGCCCAGTAAGTAAACAACAACGCTCTAGTCAATTTGAACGGTTGCGCCCAGTCGAAAGTAGCTACAAACAATAACAGAGCGCCCAAGGTCACCACCTTGAAGAGCTCGAGAACTTCATCGAAACGGGATTGTGGCGCCTTGCTTGAATAAGAGCCGAGAAAACCAAACAGTAGGAACCAACAGAAATACACGACCAGCAGCGGAATCAAATAGTACTCAAGAGCGTACCAAAATGTAGGTGCCGCTACCGAATGGGGATGTAACCGTTGCCAGCTACGTACGACGTTGTCGAGCTGACCGCCGACGAACTTGGTCCACAGAAACAGGAACGATACTAGGTTTATGACGACAAAGTCGGCAAAAATCAATAGGACCTTGTCTTGCACCTTATTCATTGTCGACGCTCTACAGGCTTCCAAGTGGAAACCCGCTTGCCAGCGATGAAACTAAAGAATCCGAATAATGCTCCCAGGTTGATGGCACAGAAGTAGGTTGGTACGTAAAACAGAAACACGCGGCCCAGAATCCGTCTCTCCAAGCTGCCGACCAGAGCCAAAGCGTAAAACGCGAGTTGCGCGATCAGCAGATATTGAAAGATCGCTTCCGATGACAACAGCAGGTTCGTCACGAACGCAACGAATAGAAAAACAGGAACTAACCAACGCATGAGCTTGTGCGAGAACATCTGCCATGCGAAAAATCTGTGTTTCAGAGGATTCAGGACACCTGCTTCCCGCCATAGTCCGTACCAGCTTCGCGCGATTATGCGCTGGCGTCTGCGAAACTCATCTCGGTAAGTGGCCCCGGTGGTTTCAATTGCCACGGCGTCGGGGACGTACACCACGCGAAATCCCTTTCGCCACACCCGGACCGGCATGATGAAATCGCTGATAATAGCCTGGTCCAACTCGTCGAACAACTCGCGTCGTAACGCGTAAATTCCGCCGTTGGCACCCAAAGTCGAACTCAAGCGACTTTCCTGGCGCTTCAGAAACCGCTCGTAGCGCCAGTACAATCCTTCTCCTTCTCCGGCTCCTTCCGCGCCCGGATTGCGGTAACGCAATTCACCGCATACCGACCCCACCGCAGGTTCCTCAAACGGACGTACCAACTCGCTAAGAGCATCACTTGCGAAAATGCTGTTAGCGTCCGAAAAAACTAGGATATCGCCAGTTGCTAAACGAACGCCGGCGTTTTGCGCGATGGTTTTCCCGCTCTGTTGTTCCATACGCTTGAACTGGACACCTCGGTTGCGATAAGACGCGATAACTTCATCAGTGCCGTCGTCGGAACAATCGGAAACAGCGATTATCTCTAGTTTCTCAGCGGGATACGACAGGGACAACGTATTTTCCAGCTTCTCGGCGATTACCGCAATCTCGTTGTACGCTGCGAGAATCAACGAGACCTTCGGTTCAGCAGTTGAGTCGGGGAACGTTTGTCTTGGACGCCCAAACGTCAAAAGCCAAAGTAAAGCCGGATACAGCAGATAGGTATAGACAATCAAAAACAAGGAAACTGCGAAAACGTCGACGAGCATTAGCTTTCTGGAAGCTTCGAAACAAGCAACGGTCCTAGCACCAGGTGCTTCAGTCCAGAGTTGTTGAATACGCGGACGGCATCGGCGGCGGAACAAACGATCGGCTCGCCATGAAGATTGAAGGAAGTGTTTAGGAGTACGTGACGGTTAGTGAGGTCGCCGAAATAGTTCAGTATGCTGACGTAGCGGTCGTTCTGACCGGGTTCCAAAAGCTGTGGTCTCGCGGTTAGGTCGGCGTTGTGTACGGCAGCCATGAATTCATCGCGTGAAGAAGATGAATCGAACGTATTCATCATATACGGCGACGACAGTTCTTTCGGGTTGTCGAAATAAATCGCTGCTTTGTCCCGTTGTACTACCGGCGCGAATGGCATCCAAAAGTCTCGATTTTTGATCATTCTGTTGATGACGCGGACGACGTCTTGGTTGATTGGGTCGGCAAGAATGGATCGATTTCCCAGTGCTCTGGCGCCGAATTCCATCGGTCCCGCGGCTCGAGCGACGATTTCGCCTGCTGCCAAGAGTTGCGCTGTGCGCAGCTCGAGATCACTCGGCTCCTCGACGTCAACTCGGTCCAAACCGGTTACCGCGCTTCGACAGGACCGTAGGGTGAGGTCGTTGCCAAGGTAGCAGTGGTCGAGCGGTTGGACCTCATGGCCGGCCGCCTTCGCCGTTAAATAACATGCGCCAAAGGAAAGCGTTTCATCTCCACACGACGGCAACGCCTCGAAGTATTCGACCTCCTCCAGCTCACCGATCGCCTTATTTGCCTTGACGTTCATGAACACCCCGCCGGCAGCCAGAATGCGTGATATTCCCGTCTTCTGGACGCAGTTTTGGACCCATCGCCTGATTAAGTCTTCGGTAAACAGCTGAAGACCGGCGCAGATATTGTCGAAGCGAACGCGGCGAAGATCGTTGTCCAACCGCGGACCGAGGCGTGACAGTGGCTCACGGGTTTTACGTGCAAAACGCAGGGGATTGAGTGGATCGAGATCAACATAGGCGCCAAACAAACGCGCGACTTCCTCGGCATACTCGACGCAGCCGTACGGGGCCATGCCCATTAGCTTGTATTCGTGCTCCAACGGCATGAAACCCAAATAGTGCGTCGTGACCGCGTAGATCTCTCCGAGGCTGTCGGCCTGTGGCACTTTCGCCACCGACTCAAGCTCGCCGTTCGCCGCAATCCAAACGGAACCGGACAAACCATCGCCACCGCCATCCAAAGTGAGAATCAAGTAAGGCTGATCGTCTTTGCGTAATCCGAAGTACGCACTCGCCGCGTGCGCTCGATGATGATCGCAGAATTCAATGCGGGTCGCGTCGAACCCCCAACTGGTCACTTGTTCTTTTCTCTCCTGCATGCGTTGACGACTGCGCAAACGGCGATAAGCCGGCATTTCCGCACAGATACGCTTGAGTTTACGCCGCATACCGTCCTTGTAACGCTGGTCAAACAGGTCTTTAATCGTGTGCGGGTGACGCGCGGAAGGAACGTATTGCGAAGCGACGCAGATCTTCTCCACATCACTTGGCGATGCGTTGAGGGACGCCAGGAGTTCTTGAGTGGCTTGGACCGGAGGGCCGAAGTGGTTCTTGGTCCTGCTAAGGCGTTCTTCCTGAAATGCCTTTTCTATTCGACCATTGCGTAGGACTGCCGCCGACGCGTTGTGCCCGTCAAACAATCCGAGGAATATGGACACTGACCTTTCTCGTTGCGGGCAAATAGACCGACCATAGCTTATATTGAAATCGACCTAGGAACACACAATAACAGAGGGTCCCGTAGATGTCAAGAAGAACCGGCGACTACTATTCGAAGGTTCGCTGGCTCATTCTCGTCCCACCATAGATGCGGCTCATTTTCTAATATCCCTTCCGCTCCCAATTTCGATGCCTGATCACATCTGTATACTCAGCTCCGTGCATTTCACTTTCGACGTTCGCATGTTCCAGGCGGAAGCGCGCAGCCTTGCGCGCGCCGGTTTCAAAGTCAGTGTAATCGCCTTGGAAGATCCTACCAACGACGACAGCGAGGGGATCGAAGTATTCTCCATGCCGCTACCGAAGAACAGGTTCCGCCGCATGCTTGCTACCTTACGCGTTTTGCGATTGGCACTGGACCGCAAAGCAGATCTTTACTCGTTCCACGACCCCGAGTTAATTCCCGCTTGCCTGTTGTTGAAGTTGTTCACCGGCGTGCCACTGATTTATGATGTACACGAAGACGTGCCGGAATCCATACGCAGCAAGACCTGGATTCCCGCAGCGTTGCGAATAGGTGTGGCTCGGATGTACCGACTTTTCGAGCTGTTCGCTATAAGATTCGTCGATGGTCTAACCCTGGCGGATCACGCTTACAAACGCTATTACCGCGGTGCCAACAAGCTGGTAGTTCTGAACTATCCGCTGTTGACCTACGCCGACTATTATCATTCTCTCGTCCCGGAAGACGGAGATGGCCCGGTACTGGTCTACGCCGGGAGTCTAACGGCACTTCGCGGTCTGTTCGACATGTTGGCTCTTGTACGGGATCTGCGAACCACGCGGCCGAACATTTGTCTCGACTTGGTTGGTCCTATTGGCTCAGCTCGAGAACGCGACCGGGCGTTGGAGCTGGTGCGACATTACGGTATAGAGTCGAACGTTAACTTCACCGGGTTGGTTTCGCATGACGAGGTTCATCGCCACATTCTCGAAGCTGACGTGGGGCTCGCCCTTCTGCATGCGGATCCGAACTATCTACGTTCGCTGCCGACGAAGATGTTTGAGTACATGATGATGGGCCGAGCGGTTGTGGTCTCCGATTTTCCATTGTGGAAGCAGATCCTCGAGGAGGCAAGGTGTGGCATTGCGGTCGACTCGTCGTCGGCCGCGGATGTGGTCGCTGCTGTCGAGTATCTGCTTGCACACCCGGTGGAACGAGAGCTCATGGGCAAACGCGGACGTGAGTTGGTTCTTGGAAAGTACAACTGGGAGTGCCAAAGCCCGGACTTAGTCGATTTTTACAAGACAATCTTGGCGAGGTCAACGTCCACTTGCCATAACCAGTGAGGTCACCGCACAGCGTTATAGAGTTCGTTAATGCGGGCAGCTACGCTGCGGTAGTCGTACATGCGGACGGCCCTGTGGCGGATGGCAGTACGGTCGTAGCGACGATAGTTGTTCAGGATACCTAATATCGCTGACTCCAGCTCGTCCACCGCTCCCACCGAGATCAGAGTTCCCACGTTGTCGTCCACAGCTTCTTCAGGACCGCCGCAGCGCGTGGATACAACAGGAAGACCGCATGCCATCGCTTCGATCAAAGACAAAGGCAAGCCTTCTGAAAAACTGGGCAACACAAAGAGGTCAGCAGTTCTCAAGAATTTGGGAATTTCGCCCCAACTGACCTCGCGCACCCAACGGACGTTCTGGCGAACGAGTCCCAGCTCGTTCATCTGACGTTCGAAGCGATCTTCCAATCCCGTAGCTTCGTTGCCGCCAACCAAGGTAAGCTGCACATCACTGCGCCGTCGTTGCAGCCGTGCAAAGGCCTCCAGTAGAACACCGATTCCCTTGGCCGGATCGAATCGTCCGATGTATACCAGGTGCCATCCCTCCTTCCCCGGCGTATGGCTCGGATCGGGCTTGAAGAGTTCGCAATCAACGCCATTGGGGATGGTGTGGATACGGTCGGCTGGAACCCCAAACTCTTTGACACGGCTAGCCAGATCCGAGCTCACGGCAATGACCGCCGCCGCTTCGTTCAACGCGTCCACGATTAACGCCCGCCAAAGGGGGTTGGCGTGCGGTAATTCTTTAATGTCGTGGCCGTGCACAGTGACGACTACTGGCACTTCGTTTATACGGCCGTACCGGACAGCTGCATACCCATCCGGGTAGGCACAATGGGCATGAACCAAATCCGGTCTCGTTTCCACAGACCGTTCCATGGCAGCAAGATACGAACGCCAAATGTGGGCGAATAGAACCCGCCGGGGCAGCGTCACGTAACGAGGTCGTTGCACCTCTATGCCGTCCAGTTGTTCTCGTTGAGGCAGGCTCCTGTAGGCACTCCATCGTCGAAAAAACGGAAACGGAAACCAAGGAGTGGGTGCGACGACTTGAATATCGCAGTGATGGCTGAGAAATCGGACCTGATTGTGGACAAAACTCCCAGCTGTGTGCGAAAGCAAACTTGGGTAGAGATGAGAAGTGACGAGCAGCTTCACGAGTCGTTGGCGTGACTTTCGAGGCGGGCTACCGCAAAGAGCATCCCCGTAAACATCCAGAGAAAGTTGTTGCTGAAATCGGCTGTCAGCGAGAGACTGACTTGAAACGCAATAAAGACGGATAGCAGTGAAGTTATCAGTGCCCGTAGATACGGATCGCGCATCCGTTCCAGCGCCCTCAACCCGTGTTTGAGGGTGCGCCACACAATCCAGACGCTAGCAACCATTCCCACCAGCCCTAGTTCCGCCAATATATTGGCAAACAAGGTGTGGGATTCTTTTGTCGGTACCCAAAAGGGGAAATCTACCGGCTTGTAGTCGTCGAAAATAATCGGAAACGCACGCCAACCGGCGCCCAGCAGTGGGTGATCCAAGAACATCTTGAATGCGGCGAAGACGAAATAGATTCGGGCAGAACTTGACTCACGGCCCAACGAACCGAATTGCTCGAAGATGGTAAATATGGAGACAAAACGTAGGAAAATGTGCTCCGCGAACGGCACGAACTCCTTTGTAGCAAGAATGGCAAAAAACGCCACTGCTGAAACAGCGAAGAGATAGCGCAACTTGCGGGCGAACGCTAACGCCACGACGATGCCTACCATGGCCGCCAACCAGTTGGCGCGGCTGAAGGTAACAACCAGTCCGGTGAAACCGAAACCCAGCGGGATCAAGGCCAACGCTGTTCTCCACCATCTCGTGCGATAATTGACCAGCAGACCAAACAAGAAGACAACCCCGACCATCAGAAACGTTCCGAAAGTATTTGGGTTGTGGAACGTACCTGTGGCCCGTGGCGCATTTGCACCTACTGCTATCACGAAACTCGCCGGCAGATAAAAACGCTCGGTGATAATCTGCACGACCCCGAGGACCGAACCGGCAATGAGAACCAGTGCCATGGAAACTACGACGGCAGTCATCGCCGCGCGCGTCTCTAGCATCACGATGGTTAAATAAAGAAACAGGGTGAGCACTACGGTGCGCATGAAGCCTATGGTCGCTTCTGCCTGATTGGGTGTATAGGTAAGTGACAATGCCATTACCCCTAACAGCATGAACAGCGGTCCGGCTAATTCGAACGGCGGAAAATCGGTTCGACGACGGATAAACGTGTTCACCACCAAACCGAGGATCATGAGAACCAACGTAAGATGGAAGCCGGTGAAGGGGATTCCAAGAGCTGTCGTTTCGACGATTTTTCCGCTGATGTCCAGAGCAGTGGTAGCAATAATGGCCGGAACGATAATCCACGGGTACAACACCAGGAGACTAAGAAAAATACCGGCACCGACACCAACGCCGATCACCTGAAGCAACTTGATCGGAATGAGCAATATGCCCACGATCAGAACGGCTTGCAGGCACAGAAAGCCTGCAAACCATTTTCGGTTTAGGTAAACGTTGCCGAGGGGCAGTTTAACCGTGGTCACGAAGCGCCGGCAAGCTGTGTTTCAGGAAACCCAAGAGGAAACGTATGGCGGAAGGTGCGCTATCTCGGCGCTTATTCATTTATAGTACCGTCTGTCGCGGGAGGACGCAAGAACTCGATCGGCGTGAGCCCCGAATAGCGCAGGAAGCACAGTGTCACCATCAGCGCCCAGAAGCCGTAAGAAATTGAGGTGGATATGGCCGCGCCGATCAAGCCCATCTTGGGGATCAGCATTAGATTCAATACGATGTTCAGCAATAGGGCGATGGCAGGCAGTATGATGGTAACCGGCGGATAACCACAACCTGCAAGTTTGGTGTTTAGAACCGAACCAAAACCGGCTAGAAGCAGCCCTGGAAGCATCCAGGTCAATGGCAGGTAGGCGTCGCCGTACTTGGGGAAAGTATGAGCGAGGAGCAGATCGCCCCAAAACAGTAGGATCCCCCCAGTTAATAAGGAAAATATAAATGTTCCGCGGGCAACCTGCACAGTAGTACGGGTATTATCTTCATCACCCCGAATTACTTTGGGCAGCAGCACCAATCCGGCGACATTCGGTAAACGCTGCATCATCTCGGCGAAGTTCGTGGACACCTTATATACACCTAGCGCTCCCTCGCCGAGAATGTATTCGACTAGGTAAAGGTCACTGCGAAACATCAGAAATATCAGGGTCACCGAAGTTGCCCCGCGCAAACCTACGACGAACGTCTGGCGAAAAATGGCGGTGTTTGCGTTCCAACATGTGGACCCGGGTAGCAAAAATATAACACCAAGCAACGCAGCAATCAGGCTTGCGGCAAACCAAGCGAATAACACCTCTCTGAGATCGAGCCCCATGAGATAGACGAAACTGTTTCCCGCTAAATAGGTTGCTACAAAGACCAGCGGTATCGAGGAGTACAATTTGAGACGATCTTCGCCTATAGCGATCGCTTCTGCGGCCTTTCGCAACAGGGTTACTGCCAGTAAGACAACTAGCATCGTCGCCGCGGTGCGATCGAGCCAAGGCTGAATGAAAACCAACGGCAAGAGAGCCAAGCCGAGCAGTAGCGAATACAGTATGGCGTTGTGCAATACGGCATGTCTGGTCTTGCTTGTGCCGACAACGTAGGTACTGCCGCGGGCCAGCCACTCCCCTAAAACCATGGAGCCGATGGTCACCGTGTTGAGCCACAGCGCCAGGCGTCCGTAAGCCTCTCTACCCAAGTGGTCCGCCAACAACGCTTGGTTGACGAACCCGAGAACGAAAACGAGCCCCGTGGCGCCAGTCGTCAGCGAAAATCCACGAATGAAATTCATTCCGGGTGAATCGTTGGTCCCATAAACGGGACGATCTGTTCAGGAACGAAGGTGGGCAAGAATCTCGTCCCGTTTCATCGCCATCGTCGTCGGATCCAAGGCCTCGAGATTCATTCGCAGCAATGGCTCGGTGTTGGAAGGACGAACGTTGAAGTGCCAGTCATCATAGCTAACGGAGATGCCATCCAGACGCTCGATATGACCGTCCGCGTAGGTACGGCCAAGGGACTCGACTTTTTCTTCGGGGTTGTCCACGGTGGAGTTGATCTCACCGGTTATATGGTAACACTGCTCCAAACTTGTGAGGAAATTAGAGAGCGGTTGTGCCTTGCGGGAAAGCATCTCCAACACAAAAAGCGCCGGAACAATCCCCGAATCGGCGCCAAAAAACTCCTCGAAATAGTAGTGCCCGCTCAGTTCACCGGCAAAAACCGCGCCTTCATTGGCCATTCTAGATTTCAAAAAAGCGTGGCCCACACGTTCCTTCAGGGCTATACCTCCCGCCGCCTCGACCCAGTCTCTCACCGCCCACGAACAGCGAACGTCGTAGACGATCTTGGCTCCGGGATGTCTCGTGAGCATGTAACATGCCAGCAGGGCAGTGACGTAGTCGCCAGGAACGAACCTGCCACGATCGTCAATGAGAAAAAAGCGGTCACCGTCGCCGTCAAACGCAAAACCAAGGTTGGCCCCTTCGTCGACCACTCGGCGCTGCAGATCCGCGCGGTTTTGTGCCTGCATGGGGTCCAACCCGTGCTGGGGATTGCCATTTGGTTCCAGATTCATGCAATCTAGTTGGATGGGAAGACGTCGACAGACCCGCTCCAAAATCGGACCGACCATGCCGTTGCCGGTGTCGGCGACGACCCGCAACGGTTTTAAGGCCTCGACATCGATCAACCCCAGCACACAGTCCACAAAATCCGCACTTATATCGACCTGTGCCACAGTACCCGTTTTGGTTGTGGTTCCGTACCTATCGTTCTCGATGATGCGGCGCAGATCCCCGATAGCTTCGTCGCCGCTAAGCACGTACGGCATGTCGCGGACCATCTTGAATCCGTTGTAATGTGGCGGGTTATGAGAGGCGGTAATCATCAAACCCGGCAACCGTCGGGTGGCACATGCAAAGTAGTATTGATCCGTGCTCACCAAGCCCAAATCGAGCACATCCACTCCCTGAGCACACAACCCGCTGACCAATTCTGCCCGGAGTTGGGGACCAGACAGCCGCATGTCGCGTCCAACGATGACCTTTGCTGGTTCCAGATATGTGGCAAAGGCCCGACCTAGTGCGTAGGCGAAGTATTCATCCAGCTGGTCGGGATAAGTACCGCGGATATCGTACGCTTTGAATATCGAGGGATCTACTCGCACCCAGCGTCTTCTAGGTGAAGCGGCGCAATGTAATGTCGAGGCAGCGCATGCCGCCAGCGGCGGGGTGATGCTGGATTAGAATTGGGCTCTGGTATTGTCCTAGAACAATCTTTTGCGGACCGGTTTCGAGACTGTTGGAAACCGGCAAACTGATGTGGCGTTTCAAGCGCAGAAATCGCGAGGCGGGGGTCGACATTGCGGAGACAATTCGATCTATCAACCAGCGTCCCACGGGCACTGTATCTAAGAGTTCGTTATAGAGGTGAATCAAATCGTAGGCGGCGTAATCTCGGGTTTTGCTCGGAATAGTGGTGGGATGGCGCAATAGCTTGCGACCGCGGTTTACCATGTACTTCAGTGGATCGCGAAGCACTTCCGGCAGATCGTTGCGCATCAGCAGCGTTTCGTACTCGTTAACCGTCAACCCGACATGCCGCTCTTCCGGCGCCAAACGCAAGTCGAACCGGCCTTTTTCGACGCCCTGTACTTTGACCCATTCCGCCAGCTGGTCGAACAGGCCGAAACGTAAGTCAGACAAGTTAAAGGATTCGATAGTACGGTTGGACGAAACAGGCAAGGGTATGCGCTGGCGATGCACGATTTCGGCTCCGTTGTACGCCAGAATCGCGGTCTTGCGTTCGCGGCGGCGTTGGTTGTAGATGCCGTCGAGCTCGATGAAATAAACGGGCTGCTGACGCCGGTGGATGTAAGTGACGCAGTTTTTCAATCCGGCGCTGATAAAAGCCAAGTGAGAGTCCGCGTTGAGCGGTTCGGTCTCTTTTTCCCGTGCGCTCAACTCTTCGCGGAGCTGCAAGCTATCGTGCGAATATCCTGCCGCGGGTGGAAAGATCCGCTGAATGAGCCTGAAGAAGGGGTCCAACTGTCGGCGGCTGTGCCCCAAACGGGCGCATACACCTTGCTCCAAGTAACCGGCTGTTGTGTGAAGGGAGCAGTATTGTACCTTGCGGAATCCCCCGAAACCGTCGCCGAGCTTCTCCTCGATTCTCTTGGCGACATCAATGATTTCGAATCTCGATCGGGGGGTGATAGACAGAGTGACTTCTACCGGTCCTGCTGTCATGCGATCGTCTCCGAAAGGCGGAATTTGTGCGCGGGCGTTACTTTGTGCAGAGATTGCAATAAAATACCAAGCTCGCGAGGTCCACGCAACAGGAGGTTTTGGTGAAAATCTTGATGATCATGCGCCATGCAAAATCGGATTACCCACAGAAGGTGACGGAAGACATTCAGCGCCCGCTGAACCGACGTGGCCGGAAGGATGTGCCCCGCATGGCACATCTCTTAAAATCCTACGGCGCTGTCCCGGATCAAATCATAAGTTCGCCTGCGGTTCGGGCTCACGAGACGGCCGCCGGCCTACGCTCCGCCCTTGGAATGTCCGCAGACGCGCTAATTACCGTTGATAGGCTATATCTGGCTTCTCCATTGGAGTTATTTGCTTGCGTTCGCCAGATCGACGACCACGTAGGTTCGATCGTGCTTGTCGCTCACAATCCAGGGCTGGAAGAATGGATTTCGGCCCTTTGTGGAGGTGCTGTACGGCTTCCCACAGCCGCGATTGCCGCTTTGTCATTCGACCGAACCAAGTGGTCTGCGATCGGTGATAATCGGTGTGTGCTGGAGTGGTTCGTCATGCCTAAATTACTCAAAATATTGGAGTAGGCAAGACGAGTTGGCGACCGGCAGCGTTAGCGTTCGTAGTCAGCGATGATTCGGGAAAGGGCTTCGTCCAGATCCACCTTGGGATCGTATCCGACGCAATTGCGTATCTTTTCCAGTTCGGGCGCACGGTATATGAGGTCTTCGTAAGTGCCCTTGGGCCAGGCCTGCTCGTACGGGATAAACTCCACTTCTGATTTGCTTCCCGTAAGCTCCTTGATGAGAAATGCCAGCTCTTTGATGCTAATTTCGAAGTTGGAGCCTAGATTAAAGATCTCACCAACTGCGTCGTCGGCATTGGCCAGTCCCACGAGCCCGTCCAACGCATCTTCAATGAACGTCCAACAGCGGCGTTGTTCACCATCCCCGAAAACGGTGATCGGGTGGCCCAACAGAGCCTGTTTCACAAACCTTGGTACCACCATACCATAGTCGCCCGTCTGCCGTGGCCCAATAATATTAAATGGGCGGACAATTACGCACGGGAGTCGTTTTTCGCGCCAATAAGCCTGGGCAAATAGCTCGTCCACTGCTTTTGAGGTTGAATAGAGCCAACGGATGACAGTAGTGGGACCGAGAATGCGGTCGCTGTCTTCACGGAACGGAACATGACCATTTTTTTTGCCGTAAATTTCGGAGGTGGAGGCGAGTACCACCTTCTTTTTATTTTCGTTGGCAAGTTCGAGGACAATCTCTGTACCGCGAATGTTGGTGGTCAAAGACAACAGAGGATTGTCGATGATGAAATTCACCCCCACCGCAGCAGCCAAATGGTAGATCAGATCGCAACCGCCGACGAGTTCCTGCATCACCTCCACGTTGAGCACGTCGTCGATAACACAATGGAACCGAGGGTTGGCCTCCAGATGGTGGACGTTGCTCATCATTCCGGTCGACAGGTTGTCGATAATCGACACCTCGTCTCCCATGCCTAGATGGCGTTCCGCTAGATGAGAGCCTATAAACCCCGCACCGCCCGTAATCACTACGTTCACGACAAAGTACCGTTCTTTGCTTTAGGGCCTTCCCAACCGTGCACGAGGAAATCCCGGCTTAGCCGCAGTGTGTCAAGTCTGCTCCAATCCGCAGTTTTCAGCAAGCTATCAATGTCCGTTTCAGAGTAGAAAAACACCGGGCAGCCGTGCATTCGCAGTCGCAACCAACGGCTTAACGTACGCGTCGTCCACCGTTTTGGGAAACTCATCACGAAGGTGCTAGTCGTGAGTCCGCAGATTTTGCGCACAAAGGGCTCCGGATCTTGAATATAGTCAAAAAACCCTATGGCTAGGGAAATATCGAAGTGATGAGGCTCATGCCAGCTCAAAAAATCGCCTACTTCGAAGGTACAGCGCTCTTCGAATCCAGCGATGGCCGCAGCTTTGCGGGCCCGTTCTACCATGACAGGTGCAAAATCCAAACCGACGACTTGGGCACCACGGCGCGCAAACTCGACGCAGTAGTTGCCCGGCCCACATCCCACATCCAAGATCTTTTTGCCTTCAACGGAACCGCACAGGTCCAGCGTCAATTGGAAACGCTGGTGAATAACTCGGCGAAAAAGAAAATCAACCAGCCGTTGAGAAACTGCTTTTTCGCGCGAGTAAATCGCCTGGAAACGATCCGCCTCCCCGTCAAAAAAAGTTCGAACCTGTTCAGCTTGGGTCACGGTGTTTGCTGAAGATCCTGACGACGTTCGAGCAAGCGGGCCATGGTCGTGAAACGAAAATCAGCCAAAAGCCGTTGCAGGCGCCCCACTACAGCATCCAAATTCCAATAGTGGATGACTCCGATTCGCCGTGGCAATTCGACGCGAGGTTGCTCAGGGTCGAGTTCCCACGGATGAATATAAAATATTGCAGAATTTCCACTTGCATTGATTTGACGAAGCCCGTATCGCGTTACCACATACGGGAATATACGGAAATAGGCACCGCCTCCCAAAGGGATTCTGTGCCCCATTGCAAGGAATGTAGACACGGGGAATTCAATGAGGCCGGAGTGCGGTTCGAAGGGCCATCGGGGGGCATCAGGGATACCGTAGCGGTAGTTGCGTATGGGAAACACGCTGGAATCGTAGGCCAACCCGCATTCGGTGAGGATCTCGAACGCCCATTCGGCGTCACGGGTAATAGAAAAAAAAGGGGCCCGATGTCCGATGACCGCGCCCACAGCACGGTCTATCATCTCGAGAGACCTTTGCAGGTCTTCCCTGAACGCATCTTTCCCGAGCCGGTAAACAAACTGATGGGCGTATCCGTGGGTACCGATTTCGTGGCCGGCTGCATGGATGTCGCGCACCAAATCAGGATGATGTTCAGCCACATGTCCGAGCACGAAGAAAGTGGCTTTGACGTTGGCAGTCTCGAGCAGGCTCAACAACCTCTCTGTGCCGATGCGAATGCGGGTCTCAAACCGTCCCCAGTCAGTCGTGGTGATTTCCAAACCTTGATACCAATCTTCCAGATCCACGGTGAAGGCGTTTTCGATGGCAGCTGCGTCTGTGTTCACGTGCGGTAAGCCGTTTCCCGCATAATCTGCGATAGCTTTGAGCTGCTGGTCTCGAGTGAGTATTCCCGTTCCACGATTTCACGACCGCGCTTCCCCATTTCTTGACGCAATCTTGGACTTTCGATCAGCTGTCCGAGATATTGTCGCCACTCGCCCTCGTCGGCGGCGAGAAATCCGTTGTGACCATGTTTGACAATGCGGCAGTTGATACCCACGGGACTGCTGACAACAGGCAATCCCATCGACATGTACTGCAGGAGCTTGTACCCTCCTTTGCCCCTAGTCCAAGGGTCGTCTGGCAGCGGCATGACACCGATGTGGAAACGGCTCAATTCCTCCACTTCGGTGTCAAGGGACCATGGGACGCTCTCAACCGTGAGACCTTCGATTTGCACCTCACTCGCGCCTACAACACGTAGGCAGATCTTTTTGTAACTTGCGCCCAGATCGGCCAGTGGTTTGGTGATTCGCTCAAAATAGGGTAACGTCGTAGCGCTTCCGATCCACCCCATTACGATCTTTCCATTTCCGTCCACATTAGCGCGCATGTAACGGCGAGTGTCTACGGGTCCAGTAATGGTGACAACCTTTCCGCAATAGCGGCTAGCGTAATCCTCGTTATACGGGTTTTCCACTAAGGCGCAATCTGCCAGCCTCAAAACTGCGGGCAACCCAGCAGCATTGCGCCATTCTTTCCAGGCAGATAGCCAATTGGCCGTCCTCACCTCGGTAGTGAAGATAGCGTCGTCAAAATCGTAGATGGTACGTGATCGTCTTGATGCCAAAAGCCAGCGAATCGGCGCCGGAAAAATGATCTTCTGAATAAAGAGCAGGTCGTAGCGGGACAGACGCCACCAAGCCGCCAAACCACACCGAACGGTACGCCAAGTCGCCCATATATAGTAGACTAGCTTGCGCCAGCGGTTGGTGGTAACTAGTAGCTGGGAGCCGTCAATCCCCAAGTCCGGCATTACGGTAAGAATGTCGGCGTCGATCCCTTGATCCCGGAGTAAGGGCAAATACTGAAATACTCGCGTGCGGCTGCTGGCGGCAAGGTAGCCGTATTGGGTAACAAAAAGGACATTCATGGAGGATGATGGCTAGTTTAGCCGCCAATCGCACGATCACGGTTTTCACAGGCGCGCGACACCCAGCGTTTAAGCGCCTCGATCACCCGATCTTGCTGCCCGGTGGTGAGTCCCGGAAACAGTGGAATGGTGAGGATGCGTTGCCACAGCGAATCAGTTACCGGAAGCTGCCGCTTGTTGTACCTGCTGTAGATCGGGTAATGATGGCACGGAAGGTAGTGAACCGCGGTGTCGATGCCGTTGTCGGCAAGAAATTCGTGGACCTCGTCGCGGTTGTCAACCTGAATGACAGCACAATAACAGGCACTCTGGCCGTAGTCCCGGGTTGCCAGCAGGTCGACACCATCCACTTCAGCAAAGGCATCGCGATATCGTTCATACAGCGCCCGGCGCATATCGTTGCCGCGATTGAGCTTGGAGAGTTGAACCAAGCCGATGGTGGCGGCGATGTCGTTCATTAGGTACTTGTACCCCAACTCGTTGATCTCGCCGTAATCCCATGAAGGCCGATCTTTGTAACGCTGCCAGGTCCCGCGGGATATCCCCAGCCATTTCAAGCGCTGGATGCGTTCGGCAACGATGTCGTCATCAGTGGTAAGCATACCTCCGTCGGCAGTAGTCAGGTTTTTCCGGGAGTCGAAGCTGAAACATCCGATATCCCCGATACTGCCTAATTTTTTTCCTCGGTAACTGCCCCCACACCCTTGGGCCACATCTTCGATAACCTTCAAGCCGTAGTGCGAAGCGAGTGCGAGAACTGGATCCATGTCACACGGATGCCCACCGTAATGCACTACGATTATTGCTCGAGTGCGGTCGGTAATAGCTGCTTCCAAGCCGTTGACGTCGACATTGAGCGTATCCGGCTCGATATCGCAGAAAACCGGCTCTGCGCCGGCATGTAGAATGCAATGATTGCTGGAAACAAAGGTCATTGAGGTAGTGAGGATTTCGCCGTCCTCGACGCCAGATACCAGCATCGCGAGGTGTAGGGCGGCGGTTCCAGAGTTGAGCGCAACGGCATGTTTGACCCCGATGTACTCGGCGAATTGCCGCTCGAACTCCAAAACCTTTGGACCGCTGCCGATCCAACCTGTTTCCAATGGTTCGCGCAGGGCTGCGTACTCTTCCTCCCCCATCCACGGTTTGAACAACTGGATGCGATCGACCATATCAACGCCCCTTACGGCCGCTTGTCGGCGACCAGTAATCGCGGTCGACCAAGCTCTTGATAAAGATGTCGCCGTACGCCTGTAGACGCTGAACGCCTTCTTTTCGATGACTTGGAGAGATCGCGGTGTAGGGAAGCCACAGAATCGTCCGCAAGGTCATCTCGATGAGCGTTAGAATCCGCAAAATCCGGAGAGAAGTGTTACTGGCGTGTTTGGCGAACAGGAAGTAGAGACTCCGCTGACTGACCACAAGCATGTTCCTGAGATTTTGCCGGGTGCTCGCCCCCCTCAGATGATGGACGCGGCTAAAAGGAAAGTAGCAGATTCTCCAACCGGAGTCGCGGATGCGCAGGCACCAATCCAAATCTTCGTAAAACATAAAAATGGCCGGATCAAGCCTCCCGATCTCCTCCACCACGCTTTTGCGCACTAGGATGCACGCCCCCATCACCCAGTCGACGTTGCGGATTTTGTCGTGGTGCCAGCGGCCCAATTTATAGAAGGGAAACAAGTTATGCAACAAAGTTTTGTTTACAAGTTCGGTTCTCAAACTGGGTCTGATGCCGCACGAAAGCTGCACTGATCCATCTGCGGACAGCAGCTTCGGTCCGACGGCACCAACGTCCGGATTTTCCGTCATGAAGTGGATCAACCGATTCAGAGCGCCGGCTTCCACCCGAGTATCGGGGTTCAACAACAGGATGTGGTCTCCCCGCGCCAATTCCATGGCGTGGTTGTTGCCGACAGCGAAACCGAGGTTTTCGCGATTCTGCACGAGTCGCGCATCGGGAAAACTTGCGGCCACCATGCCGCAAGAACCGTCGCTGGAACCATTGTCGACCACAATGACCTCCCATTCTTGTGCGTCCGGGTCTTCGTAGAGGGATTGCAGACAGGTGTGCAACAGGTCACAGGTATTCCAATTCAAGACGCAAACGGACAAACGTGGTTGGTCGACAGTCACGAGAGATCCCAAGCTTGGAGAACCGTCAGAACAAAATTGCGCAACGACGTTTCGACAGCCCACAACAAAATGTTTAGCACAACCACCAAACCCACCCACAGCACCGCGCGCCGGCTGTCACGTTGCGCTAGATCTGTGACGAAGGCTCCGGCGAACAGCAGGAAGATCGTCTCCAAAGGCAACCGAAATCGGGCGGAACCATACAACACGAAGGTGAAGACAAATAGCGATACGGCGAGGTAGACACCGGCGAGCGAAAATCTCGGACACCTGGAGAATCTCAACGTTCCTGCGAAGAAGAAGGGCAGTACTATCATGAACCAGAAGTTGTAATCGGGGCGCAGGAAGTACCAGAAGCGCAAGAATCGTTCAACTGACAACCGCAGATACCTGCCAGGTTCGGAACGGATCTGCTGCCAGCCCAACTTCATCCACTGACGATCCCTTTCGATTTCTGAGGGCTGACTCTCGAACAGTTGTTTTCGGATGCCCCAACCCCGCTCCTGTTTCCAGTCTGGTGACGGAGCGTGACTGCGGGCGAGGATGAAACCGCCGTGGGTGGTGATTGGTACCACCGTGCCATGGACATAGTAGTTGCGTATTGACCAGGGTAAAACCATCAGCCCGGCGATGAAACCTACCGACAAAGTGTATCGTAATCCTTTGCGTCCCAACTGCCAGGTGGCAACAACTCCAAAAGCGACCCAAATCAGAGCTCCAACGGGGCGGGTAAGTGCAGCCATACCGACTGCACCACCTCCTAGTAATAGGAATAGAAGGTTCGTCCCTTCACCGGCACAAACTCGCGTCAGGGCCAGCAGAGACATAACCACCCAAAAGACGAACCAGGTTTCGGTCATCACCTCGTTCGAGACAGAAGCCAGAGGACCGTAAACGGCAGCCAACAAACCGACGCCGAGGGCCATCGGGGGGTAAAGCAAACCCGCAAAACGATATATCAGCAGGGTAGTGGCCGCGCCGATTGCTGCCTGTATCAGTTGGACGGCCAAGTGGCTGAAGCCAAAAAGTGTGTAGACGGTTGCCAAGAAAAACGGGTAGAATGGAGCCCGCCAAGAACGCATCTCGTGACCGAACCAGTTTTCCCGCGAGACGAAACCTTCGCCGCTGATAAGGTTAGCCGCTATTTCATCGTAATCCGGGGTATCTTGCTGGGGCGCCGAGTCACCAACCAAGAGATGGATGATGCGAACGACGAACGCTACACCAAACACCGCCAACTGCACATTCGCGGAAGTCCCAGCCACGCCCATGGATCGGTGGCTCACATCCGCCCCCGATTATCGAGAACGCTATCGAAATGGGCTGCTAACTGTTTTGCCAGGAATCGACGGTGAAAAGGACCGAGTACTGTCTCAGGTGTGGTTAGATGGTATCCTTGGGACCGTCGATGGTAGGCTTCGGCGATCGCCGCGGCGGCGCCTTTCGAGTCGCCATGAGAGACGCACCAACCCGCACTAGTGCGCTCGATCAAACGGGACACCATTCCAGTACCGCACACCGCAAGAATGGGGCGGCGAGCACCCAGATATTCATAGAATTTAGTGGGTACGTTGGACGCTGGATGCAAGCGCGGATGGTCCACCAGAAGCAACAAATCGGCTTCCTGCTGTACCCGCAGGACCTGTTCGTGAGAGCAATGTCCGTAAAGCTGAACCATGCCCGCTTCGCACAACGACTGAGCGGCGTGTCGCTCGGCAGTGTTCAACTGGCCGTAGAGCTCCAAGCGCAGTCGTCGCACCCAATGAGGGTCTTGCTCCAGTAGAAGCTGAAGTGCGCCAAAGATCGTTTGTGGGCTGCGCGCAGCGTGACTTGACGCAAACGAACCGGTATGGGCAATCCGCATGGGGTCATTGCGATCCGGGGGTGTCGCTGGCGGGAAGTCGCAGGGATCGAAGCCGTTGGTAACAACAACAATGGCGTCGGCACGGTCAGGATAGGTTTCCCGCAGGTACTCGGCAGCGATGTCGGTGCTGACCACTACCAGATCGGCGACCCTAACAACCCGCGCCTCCATCCGTTTTTCAATCCGATTTCGGAACGGAAGTTCTTGGAGTACGTTGTCAAGCGGATCAAACGTCCAGGAGTCGCGGAAATCTGCCACCCATGGCATATTCGTGCAACGACGCAGGAGAAGCGCCAGCAGGTGGCTGCTAGCGGGGGGAAATGTGGAAAAGAGAATGTCGTCCGGAGATTGCTGTAGAAGGCGGAGGGCACGCCAAAAAGCTGCCGGCAACCAGGTAATCTGCAAGTCCGGGATGAAGAGATATCGGCGTAGCAGCTCGATGACCGCGCCGAAACGGCCGGCATTCGTGCGCACGTAGGAAGGCGCCGGGCTACATCGGACATTGGCGTTGCGCAAACGTCGATAGAAGCCCAAAGGTTCCCATGCGCCGCTCACCCCATCCTGTACTACAGGTCCGAACGCGCTGGTGGTTAGCACTCGGGTACCGTAGCCGAATTCCGGCAGATACCGTACGAACTTTGTGGCACGCTCAGTACCCGTCGACTGAATCGGTGGATAGTGGTAAGCTATGAAGAAGACGCTACGTCGAATCTCCGTAGGTAAACGCTCCGGCAGAAGTGCCGCAAGGGCGAGTCAAGCCGCACAGAGACATGAGGAACTTGTTCAGACAAAACTGAAAAGCGCTATCCCCTGCCTTCGTTGTTCGTCAGTGCGGCATAAGAATTCCGCAAGAAAAACGCCATTTCCGGGTGGAACACTTCATCCAGCAGTTCGACGTACTAGACCCACTCCAGCTTGCAGGCGTAGGATGCTTCGAAGAGAGTCGTGCTCCAATCCGTCAGAATTTTTTCGGGCCACAAACTCGACGATTTCATAAACTACTCCGATCCAAATATCCACGTACTTTACACCCTTGTATCGGAGATATGCTGTTACTCTTTAGGCCGTCGAGTTCCGGTCGCATGGACCTGCGACCGACGTTGGTAGTTCGGAATGTACTTGGCTGTTGCCGAGAGTCAAGCTCCTCCCCTACGAAGCCATTGACGAAGGATTTTGACATCAATATTATAGAAGCTGCGCTGAACGGCCGGACTCGTGCCCATGAAATTACTCGACATACTCTCCATCCAATCGGCTATCGTCGGCCTCAAAGGTGAAACCAAAGAGCATATTATCACCGAACTGGTGGATTCGCTCGAAATCGGGAAAGTAATCAGCGATCGGGACAAGGTGCTGGGGGCTGTGCTCGAGCGGGAAAAGATTATGAGCACCGGAATCGGCGACGGCATCGCCATTCCGCACGGAAAATCGGAGGCAGTGATCAAGCTGGCTGCTGCTCTCGGCACGCAGCGCCGAGGAGTCGATTTTGAGGCTCTTGACGGTGAACCGGCCTACGTCTTTTTCCTGTTGGTCTCGCCAGCCAACGTCTCGGGGCCTCACATCAAAGCACTGGCCCGAATTTCACGACTGCTGAAAAATGACGATTTCAAGAAACGTTTGGTTGACGCTACCTCGACGGAAGAGATCGTATCTGTGATCGAATCCGAAGAGAAAAACACTCCTCCCACGTAAAAGCTCTCCAGCCGTATTGCATTTTCTTAACCCGGCCGTACTGGTCGGACTGGTAACCGCCGCCCTTCCGCTGGTGATTCACCTGCTGAATCGCAGCCGCGCGCAGCCGATTCCGTTTAGCAACCTCGCTTTTTTGCGCCGACTTCATCACCGCCGCATGCGCCATCTGCGCTTGCGACAATGGCTGGCGTTGCTGCTGCGGACCCTCATCATTCTGCTTATCGTCAGCGCTTTCGCTCGTCCCGCCTATCGAGACGACGAATCGGGGCTGTTGGGGCATGTACAACCGACGGCGGCAGTGGTGTTGTTTGACCGCTCTTTCAGTACGATGCACCGCTTGCCTGAAGGACGGGTTTTTGATCTGCTTCGGCTCAGTGCGGAGCAACTGGCCGAATTTTTCGGTCCACGAGACCGGTTGTTTCTAGTACCATTTGCGCTCAAGGCGGAAATCAACGAAGCCGTTGTGGAAGAAGCCAATCTGCCGGCTGCGTTACAGCAGTTGACAATCTCTGAAGCGGCTACCGACATAGGCAACGCACTGTTGGGCGCCGGGGAACTCCTTACGCCGATAGAGGGGTTCAATCGCGAGCTTTATTTGTTTACTGACTTGTCAGCAGTAGACTGGAACGGGCAAGCCGACCTCCGAAGACAGCTGCCCGATGTCCGCATCTTTGTCGTTAGTCCTACCGCGGACTCGCGTTTAAACACCTATCTGCGTCGCTTTGACATCGACAGCTGGATGGCAGTGCCGGGCGGAAAGCTGGAAGCCCGGTTCGAAATCGGGAGCAACTCGACGATTTTGGGAGAAATAGTATCTATAGATCTTTTTGTAGACGATCTTCGGGTCGGCCACCGCACGCTGACGCAGACCACTGAAGGAGAAATAGACGGCTCCATTCCGTTTGCACCTTTACGGGCGGGCCGCTTGTCCGGCTTCATAGCCCTTGAGGACGACCGGCTCAACCTGGACAACCGGCGTTACCTCAGCTTCGATGTGGCCGATTCCCTGCGCGTGCGAATTCTGGGTAAACGCTCCGACGACAGCTATTACCCGCGGCGCGGTTTGGCAGCAGCAGCGATTGAGGATCCCGCACTAAGGGTCCGAAGCGGCCTTTTTGCCGATCTCGACTCCGATCTACTCGCCGCTTGCGACGTGTTGCTACTATGCAATGTAGAATACCTGGACCAAGAAACGGTCACCACTCTGCACGAGTTCGTAGCCAAGGGCGGGGGATTGATTGTGTTTCCGGGACCACAAGCCGACATGGACTTCTTCAACCGACGACTACTGCCGGGTTTGTTACCCCTAGCCATAACGGGAGTTACGGGCGATCTGCTGAACAAGAAGGGGTTCCAGCGCCTACTTTCGGAAGGTTCTCACCCGTTAGTTGATCAGTTGTTTCCAGATCTACCTACGGATCGACCCCGTTTCCGAGTCTCCTACAACTTGGCACCACGAGGGATCGTTGATCCTCTGATCTATTTCGAGGAAGGACAGCTGGCGATAGTGAGCGCCATCAAGGGACGTGGTCGAGCGGTACTCATGTCATTCCCACTATCTCTGGAATGGAACGACTTTCCCCTCCGCGGCATGTTTGCTCCCTTGCTGCACCGACTCGTCCGCTCGCTCGGCGGGGTAAACGTTCAAAAAGCGACATACCTCGTTGGTCAAATGGTTCACCGGCATCTCCCTGACACCTCCATCGAATCAACGGTGCATGCCGAATCTCCATCCGGCAAACGATTCCTGCTGGAGCCGCGGCAGCGGAAGGGGCGCTTGTATTGGACAATCCCGGATATCCCGTACTCGGGGATCTGGCGGATGTACGCTGACGGAGCACTAGTAGATGAGTTTGCGGTGAATCTGGACGCAAGAGAGTCGCAGCTGCAAGCGGCAGATCGCACCACCGTCAAGGAAACGCTGGGGCCTAAACGCGTGCACCTCCTCGACATTGGCCAAGAGCTGAAACCAGTAGTGATGGCACAGCGTCACGGACGAGAGCTTTGGCGTGAATTTCTGGGCTTGGCGGTGCTGTTGTTGCTGTTAGAGCTGTGGATTGCGCGGGCACCACGCAGCAGCCCTGGCAATGCCCCTCAAGAGTCTGACCCCGAGTCCATTTCTCGCAGGGTTTCGAAGGTATAGATGCCGGTATCGTGGCCGTCCGCCCAAGTTATGCGAACACCGTAACGGCCCACGAGGTCCAAGCGCGTCGCCGCAGCCGTGGCACTGGCAGCGGCACCATCCAGCAAAGTAAGCTCCCCACTGGGCTGCGGTTTTAACCTCAACTCACGGCAAACGGCGCACGGACAACTGCGGCGCAGTTGCTCTAGGTCGTAGTGGCTTTCGTCCCCTTCTTTCCAAGTGATCACCAGTTGGCCCTGGTCGCTCCGGAGCTCTGAATTCACTGCGCGTGTGCGATTGCGATTCACCGTTGCGGGAATGCTCCCACTGTGCAAGCTTCAAGCTCGAAGGCGTGGGCACCCGTGATTTCGACCTCGAAGAAACCTCCAACTTCGACTGCGCCACTGTCGATGATTACCTGGCCATCGATTTCGGGGGCATCACGTTCCATTCGTCCACAATACAATTGATTGTCGTGGTCAAACTCGTCCACCAACACCCGTTGGCGCGTGCCGATTAACTCGCTGTTGATTTCGTACGAAATCTGCTCCTGGAGCTCGGTCAACCTGCTGTAGCGCTCCTCTTTCATTTTTTCCGGAATCTGGCTCGCCATCTGCTCAGAGGAGGTCCCATCTTCTCTCGAGAACACAAAACCACTAACATGGTCAAACCGGGTTTGCTGGACGAATTCTAACAGCTCGTCGAACTCTTCTTCTGTTTCTCCGGGAAAACCGACGATAAAGGTGGACCGCAAGCCGACGGCTGGCATGCGGTGGCGCAAGCGGTCGATCAGATCCAGAGTTCGTCGTTTTGTAGTCGCCCTCTTCATCCGCTGTAATACCGAATCGGCGATATGCTGAAGCGGCATATCCACATAGGTACACACCTTGGGGTTGGTGGCAAATAGCTCGATCATTTCGTCGGTCCAGAATGCCGGGTAGACGTACATCAGCCGAATCCACTCGATGCCATTGATCCGACTGAGTTTTTCGATCAGGGCAACCAAGCGCGAACGTCCGTAGAGATCGGCGCCGTAACGCACCGAATCCTGCGACACCAAGACTAGCTCCCGCACCCCGGAGGCGGCCAGACGCGTGGCTTCCTCTATCAGATACTCCATGGGTTCGCTCTTGTGCCGACCTTTAATCAGCGGAATGGCGCAAAACGCACACTTGTGATCGCAACCGTCTGACATGCGGAGGTAAGACCAGTGCTTTGGGGTTAGCCGAGAACGCACGGCCGTTTTGAGGGTTTTGGTGCGAGCATTTCCCAGAAGCCGGTCGATGTACGGGACGATCTCGGATTCCTGCTCCAAGGCTAGCAGCTCGTCGGCTTCGATCAGCTCATCCTTGAGGGTTTCGTGGTAACGTTGAGCTAGACAACCGGTGACAATCACACCCTTGCAGCGACCTTGGGCCTTCAAACGATGCGCCGCCATCACCGCTTCGAGGGATTCTTCCTTCGCCGCTTCGATGAAACCACAGGTGTTCACTACGATTACGTCTGCATCTTGGGGATCGGCAATAACCTCGAACGCATTGGCCTCGATCAATCCCAACATTCGCTCGGAGTCGACCGTATTCTTAGGACAACCCAGACTCACCAAGTGCACCTTTGCCACTTTCTGCGAGGTCATGGCCGACAGTTTTTCTGCACGTACTCGATGCCGGCACGAATCGCGCTATCGTCAATGCCCTCGACTATCTCGACGCAACCGATGCGGCGGCCAAGGATGAAACGAGTTTTTCCGTCAACTCGTTTTTTATCAGCTTTGGTCCGCTCCATAATGGCATCTGTTGAAACCGAATCGAGGCCGGACGGCACCCCCAGACGGCGCAGCAAGTCGTCCTGCCTCTGGCGTTCAGTTTCTGACCACAGCTGTTTTCGCACCGCGATGTCACCCGCGCCAATCATACCAAGAATAACTGCTTCACCGTGACGGTATGACTCGTAATTGGTACTTGCTTCGATAGCATGACCAATAGTGTGTCCGTAGTTGAGTATGGCACGCAGGCCGTCCTCGCGCTCATCCTCTTCCACCACATCGACCTTGATTTGGACGTTCTGCGCGATGAGCTGGTCCAAGGCATCCGGCGCGATTTCCATGGCTAGCAGCTTCTCCAAGTTCCCCTCCAGATATGAAAATAGGTCAGCATCGCGAATGACAGCGTGCTTCACCACTTCCGCTATGCCGGCCACAAGCTCACGGCGGGGCAATGAGCGCAACGCGAGGGTATCGATGTACACCATTCTAGGCTGATGGAAAGCGCCAATAGTGTTCTTGCCGACGGCATGATTGACGCCGGTTTTGCCGCCGATACTGGCGTCGACCTGCGACACGATGGTTGTGGGAATCTGCACGAACATGATACCGCGCATATAGGTAGCGGCGACAAATCCCGCCAAATCGCCGACGACGCCGCCGCCGACTGCGGCAACCCATGATCCCCGATCCAATTCGGCTTCGATCATCTTTCCGATTACCGCCTCCACCGTTTCGAGGTTCTTGGCGCTGTCGCCACCGGCGATAAAGATCGATACAGGAGCGAAGCCGCTATGCTTCAGACTGGTGAGGACAGCGTCGCAGTAATTGTGGACAGAAGGATCGGATATGACAGCAACCCGGCGGCCCAGCGATAGTTCCTTGCAATAATCGCCAACCTGGCTCAGGATGCCATGTCCCACTCGCACCGGATAACCGCTTTCGCCGACGTGCACCTCAACGATCTTCACACCAGCGCTCCATCTGTCGTATAAGCTTCCCTACAGTGGCTTCAGGCGTGTCTTTGTCAAGTGTCTTCATGCGAATGTCCGCGCGGCTGTAAAACGGCGCCCGCGCCTTCAGCAACTCGGAGATGCGGGTGTGTTTTTGGTCGCGGTTGAGCCCGGCGAGAAGCGGCCGGTTGTCCCGTCTTCCGACCCGATTTAGTATAGTCTCGATACTCGCTTCCAATGTCACCACAACACCAGCGCGACTTATCATCTTCAAGTTCTTTTCGTTGGCGATCGCCCCCCCTCCCAGCGCGATGACAGCATTGGTTCGCGAGGTGGCTTTGCTAACGCATTCCTGTTCGATCTGCCGAAAGCGTTCCTCACCTTCCTCCGCAAAAATGTCGGAGATGGCTTTCCCGACACTGTCCTCAATCAGACTATCGGTGTCTATGAACACCCGCCGCATCCGGATGGCGAGAACGCGTCCGATTTGGGTCTTACCAGTACCCATGAACCCGGTTAAAAAAATTGGACCATCGATCCGCGCAGAAACCTTGGTCGCTTTTGACGAATGCCCTTTGGATGCTCGTGTCATAGGCATTCTACATCTGGTCGGGTGAGCTCATGCCCAGCAAACCCAATCCAGTTCGCAAAACCGTCCGCACACAATCGACCAAGACGACACGCGCTTCCACCAACTCCTGATCTTCATGGTTCAGCACCGGTAATTCGTTGTAGAATTTGTTGGCGACCGTGGCCAACTCCAACACAAAGGTAGCTACTAGAGAAGGTTCGTTTCCATCGCACGCCCTCGCCACCGCGTCTGGAAATTGTGCCAGCTGCCGTGCCACTCTCATTTCAGCTTCGGCGCCCAGTTTCCCGAAGTTCGCTTGTGGAGCCGGTGTTTTGCCATAACGGCGCAGAATGCTGCAGAAGCGGGCATGTGTGTATTGCAGGTATGGGCCGGTCTCGCCGTCGAAGTTTAACGCCTCCTCCCAATCAAAGACGATGTCGCGCGTTCTCCGGGAGTCAAGGTCGGCAAAGATTATGGCGCTGATACCAACCTGCTGGGCAATCTCGTCACGCGCCTTTAAGTCGGGGTTTTTCTCGGCCATGATGCGCGATGTCAGGTCAACCGCTTCGTCGAGTACTTGTTCGAGAAAGATTACGTGGCCGGCTCGGGTCGACATTTTGGCGCCTTTGAAGCTCAGCAAACCAAACGGGGCGTGTTCGCAGCGATCGCACCACTTCTCCCCCAACAGTTCTATCGTCTTGAACAGCTGGCGAAAATGCAGCGACTGCCGCGAATCAGTTACGTAAACCAAGCGATCGAAGTCGTACTTGTGTTGCCGGTGGAACATGGCTGCTATATCGCGGCTATGGTAGGTACTGGTTCCGCGGCTCGTACGTAAAATGCAAGGGGGCATGTCGAACGCTTCCAGATCGACGATTAGCGCGCCCTCGCTCTCGCGGGCTAAACCGGCAGCTTCAAACCGATCTACCACTTCCTGGAGTTTAGCAGCGAAATAGCTTTCGCCCAACGATTCGTCGAAGTGGACATCCAGCCTGGCATAGATGCGGTCCGCCTCTTTGCGACTCTCATCCACGAAGAACTGCCAAAGCGATTCCGTTTCGGGATCGTCAGATTCGAGCAAAAGCGCACATTGCCGTGCCTCGTCTTGAATCTCTTTATGCTCTTCCAGTTCCTGATTGAAACGTGCGTAGAGAGCCTGGAACTCCGGGAGCGGATCGTCGCGTACGGTCTCAGGGTCGGCCCACTTGCGGTACGCGGCGAGCAGCTGGCCAAAGTTGCCGCCCCAGTCGCCAAGGTGGTTAACGCCGACACATTTCCATCCCAGAAAAGCGTGGATGCGGTAAATGGCATTGCCTATGGCCGTGGAGCGCAGGTGAGCGATACTGAACTGTTTGGCCAAGTTTGGCGACGAGTAGTCAATGACCACGGTTTTACCTTGCCCCTGGTCTTCGCTACCAAAACATTCGCCCTGATCAACGATCTGTTGCAGGGTGCGGGTAACGAAGGTGCTCCGGTGTAGCCAGAAGTTCACGTACGGGCCCATCGCCTTCACCCGCTCAATGCCGTTGCCGGGTTCGAGATCGGCAGCCAGTTCGGCAGCTATGTCGGCTGGTTTTTTGCGCAGGGATTTCGCAAGGGCGAAGCAGGGAAAAGCAAAATCGCCCATCTCTTCCTTTGGTGGTACCGTAACGAGTTCGTCAATCTGGCTCTCCGACAAATCCACCCATTTGACCAGCTTGTCGATTACCTCAGCTTTGAAAGAACGCACGCGCTGCCTCCGTCATGATGCCTATCGGAGGGGTCGTTCCGGTCCAGATCGAAAAAGAACGTGCCCCTTGGTGCACGAGCATCCCCAGCCCGTTCAGAGCCTTGGCACCGGCGGCCTGAGCCTGCGCCATCAGCACGGTGTGTTGCGGCTTGTAAACAATGTCCACCACCAGCATGTCGGCATGTAGACCTCGCCCCTCACCAAGAGGGGACATAGTTGCCTGCGGAAACATACCAACCGCAGTGGAATTGATCAGCAGACCAGCCGCTCGGATCTGCTCGTCGTGATCCGCCTGCAGGTCACCCACCGTCACCCGCGCGCCCTCGGGATCCAGATCCCGCGCTAGCGACTTGGCTTTCACTACCGTGCGGTTTAGGAGTAGAACCTGGCGCACTTCTGGCTGTTGAAGCAGTGCATACAAGATGGCGCGACCAGCGCCGCCGGCGCCGAGTAATACCACGTTTGCGGGCAAGGTTTCGAGCCCACCGTCGGCGCGCAGGTTTTCGAGAATGCCAAAGGCGTCGGTATTGTATCCCTTGAGGTTTCCGTCGGACAGAGCAACCGTGTTCACGGCGCCGATAGTCGCCGCCTCGTCGGCAATCTCGTCTAGGTGCTCCATTATGGCTTGCTTGTGGGGCACGGTGACGTTGAGCCCGAGTAGATTCAGGGCGCGCATACCGGCGATCGCCGGACCCAAACGATCGGGTCTGACGTGAAACGGTACGTATACACAGTTCAACCGTAATGCTTCGAGGGCGGCGTTGTGCATCGCCGGTGACAGGGTATGGTCTATGGGATCACCGATACAGCCCAGAACTCTTGTCTCTCCAGATATCAACCGAACAGGTCCTCCACGAACTGGTCTGCGATCTCCACGCTCTCACTCCAAGAAACATCGTAGAGCAAACGTATGAGAACGATGCCGCCACAGAACAAGACCGCGAGCAAGATGAATAACCGCAGCAAACCTCTCATTTTTTCTCCTTCGTTATCGACTCGAGGATTTCGAAAAACTTGGGGATCACATCTTCCAGTGACTCGGCAGCTTCCAGCTCGGTATCTTCTTCGGCTAGCAATCCGGCGATAGCAAACGCCTGTGCAAACGCCGGGTCGCCAGCGCAGTCGATACGGGCACCCCGCAATAAGGATCCCCCTTTGATGACAATGCCTTCGGGAAACTCCCCGATCTTGGCATCCATGGCACGAAGCTGCTCCACCAGATGAGCGACCCGGTCCAGTGGGCCGCAGCGCAGATGGGCGATGTCGCGGATGAGGAACTCGCCGTTTGCCTGGGTGGCGACTACCGCCACCAACGGTAGTTGGTCGAGCAGCTTTTCGACCCGTTTGCCTGCGATGCGTGTCGCCTTCAAATTAGTAGAGCGTGCTTCCAAGCGGTGGCGACCATCTCCATCGTGGACCAATTCGACCTGGCCCCCCAGTTGACGCATCAGGTCAAAAAAGGGCCGCGTTCCCGAGCAAACCTCTACGTTGCGAACCGCCAACTCCGATCGGCTCAGACTTAGCGCCAAAGCGAGGAAGGGAGATGTCAACTGCAGATCCCCGGCGAGTTCTACCGCGCCCGATTGCACCTTCTGGCCTCCACAAATACTAACCCTGGACGACGACCCGCCATCGGTCTTTTGGCGCGCAATGTCCACGCCACGGGAGCGCAAGGTACGCACGGCGAAATCCCGCTTTCTGGCAACTTCTTCGAAACAGGTAGTTCCCGAGGCATGCAGCGCTGCCACCATCAGCCCCATTTTGCCTTCGGCCTCCAGATCGTCGGCTACGAGCGCGCAGCCGTGCAGCTTGGTACCTCCCAATTCCAACAGCTCGTCGCTGATTGACTTCCAAGAAATCCCCATGGCTTCGACTCGCAAGAGGAATTCTCGGGCGACTGGCATATGGGCGCCGACGCGAACGCGACTGACAAATCCCTGGCCTCCCAGTATGGCCAGGGCTATGGGTAGCGCCGCGGATACCGCGGTGAGGTCGATTTCTCCAACTCCCGGATCTAGTGCGCCTACCTTCCTGCCGGTAACGATCAGTTCGCCGTTGGGTCTGCCGATTTTTATCCCAAGGGGCCGCAACTCATCGAATAGGGAGCAGAGGCCGAGCGGGCTATTGCTCAGTCTGCTCTGTCCGGCAGAAAGACAGGCAAGCAGCAACTCGCGTTCAGCGGTTTCGATTGCACCAGGCACCGTTATCTCTCCCCGCACTCTGCGGGCGGGTTTCAGCTGGATGCTCATGGATCAGGGCCTGCGAACGACGTATCCAAGGTCCTTGAGGATACACAGAGCGCGCTCAGCAGCAGCGGCATCCTCTAATCCAAGGCGCAGAGTACCCCCTTCACCTTCGCGCACCTTCATAACCTCAATATCATTTATGTTGATGTTTCGTTTGGCAAAGGCATTGGCGATCTCAGCGATCACCCCCGGCTTGTCCTCGGCGACCACCAGAAGCTCCTCCAAGGTGTGCAAAAACCCCTTGGCGTCACGGGGAATGGTCGAGCGCACATCGTTGGCGTAGGAAAACTCGTTTTCTAGACTGACGTCTTCTAGGCGCGCGCGGACATCCTGAAGGATCTCAATATAACGATCAATCACGGCGCGGATTTCATCCGCGTTGGTGCCGAAGATACCGCTCCACACCGGTGCGTACGGACTAGAGGCGATACGTGTAAGATCGCGAAATCCGCCTGCCGCCAGAGTAGTAAAGTGCCCTTGCTTTTCATTCAGTCGACCCACGAGGTTCACCAGCGAAGTGGCCATGACCTGTGGTAAGTGGCTGATGGCTGCAACCACCTGATCGTGGACGTCGGCGGTCAACTCCAACACCCGCGCACCCAAGCGTCGCAACAGTTGCGAAAACCCGCTGTAAATATCGCCCGGGACACCGGTCATCGGCACCAAGATGTAAATCGCGTTCTGGAAGAGAAACGGATCCGCCGCCGCTACTCCCGCCTTTTCCGAACCTGCCATCGGATGGCCCCCGACGAAATATCTATCCGCAGGCAACACCTGTTGCGCTCGTTCCATGATTCTGCGTTTGGTACTGCCCACATCCGTGACCAAGGCACCCGGCGGCGCGTATTCGGCAATGCCCTTCAGCAATTCGAGAATCCGGGTTATTGGCGTACAAACCACCACGAGATCGGCACCCTGAAGAGCCCGATCTAGCTGATCGTAACCCCAACCCTCGTCGATTGCCTGCAACTCAATCGCGCGAGAAATCGTTTCATCCCGACTGACCCCGACGACATTGCCGTTGAAGCCTGTTCGCTTCAAGCCCAGCCCGATCGACCCGCCGATCAATCCGACGCCAACTATGACAACTCGGTTAAAGAAAACCCACTCTCCTATTTTTCTTCCAATTCACGCGCCTCCTTCATTATGCGCGCAAAGATATCTTCGATGGCTCCTGCCGATATGGGACCTTGGTTGTAAACTTTTACAGCTTCGATGACTTCCTTTTCCCGCTGCGGATCAAAAATCTGTTGGCCCTGTTCGCGTTTGATCTCTCCGATCGCTTGCGCACACCGCAATCGTCGATTGAGAAGATCCACCAACAGCTGATCAACCGTATCAATGCGCGCCCGCCAGTTATTCAGGTTCATGGCTTTCTCCATTAGGTGAATCCCATGGCGTTCCGCACACTGGACATCGTGTCGTCCACTATGGGCCTCAGTCGATTCACGCTCTTCGCCAACAGCTTGGGGATGTAGTGCGGATTTTCTGTTAGCTCCCTGTATCTTTGCTGTATCGGCTCCAACGTCGCGATAACCAGGTCGGCAACCTCTCGTTTCAGATCGCCGTAACCTTTGCCGACAAAATGGGCTTCGATCTTCTCTTGTTCGTCGCCGGAAATTGCTTGGTAGATTGTTAGCAGATTGAACACACCGGGACGTTTGGGGTCGAAGAGGATGTCTTTCTGTGAGTCGGTGACCGCGCGCCCAAATTTCTTGCTGATCTTGCTCGGTTCGTCCAACAGTTCTACTCGGTGCCACTGGCTCTCAGCCGATTTAGACATCTTGGCGGTGGGCTCGTCCAAACCCATCACCCGCGCCCCGACTTTGGGGATAATCGGCTCCGGTACCACAAACGTTTCGCCGTAAAATTTGTTGAAGCGCTGCGCTAGGTCACGGGCTAACTCCACATGTTGCTTTTGATCGTCCCCCACGGGGACCCCATGTGATTTGTAGAGCAGGATGTCCGCCGCCATCAAGGTAGGGTAGCTGAACAAACCGGCGCTCACCTTTTCTCGTTGGCCTTCGGACTTCTCCTTGAACTGGGTCATGCGCTGCAGCCAACCCATTGGGGTCGTACAGGTGAGCAACCAAGCCAACTCTGTGTGCTCCGGAATGTGGGACTGAACGAACAGCATGCATTTTTCCGTATCCAGACCGGCTGCGACGTACAGGCCGACCACCTCGCGGACATTGTGCTTCAAGCGCGAGGGTTCATATGGAACGGTTATGGCGTGCTGGTCCACGACGCAGAAAATGTTTTCATAGGTCTCCTGGTCGTTGACCCAGTTGCGGATAGCACCCAGATAGTTCCCTATATGAAGATTGCCCGAAGGCTGAATGCCGGAAAAAACGCGTTTTTTCATCTGTACATGGATCCTACAGATCAGGAAACAACTCTCTTACCTTGGCACCGATGTCGGATTCGCGCATGAGCGATTCTCCGACCAGAACCGCATCGACTCCCGCTCTCTCGAGCCGCTCAATGTCTTCGCGGGTGCTGATCCCGCTTTCGCTGACGGTAGTTACGCTGTCTGGTACATACTCGAGCAGCTCGAACGTGGTTTCCAGACTGGTCTCGAACGTCGTCAGATCGCGGTTGTTTATGCCGACCAGTTCGGTGGGCTGTTGTAAAGCACGATCCAGCTCCTCCTTTGTGTGAACCTCCACCAAGACCGTCAAACCCAACTCCCGCGCCAGACCGGCGAAATCGCGCAGCTGACCGCCGTCCATTAACGCAACGATAATCAGAATGGCATCCGCGCCAAGCACCCGGGATTCGTAGATCTGGTATTCATCGATGATGAAGTCCTTGCGCAGCACCGGTAGCTGGGCCACGTGACGGGCCTGCTGGAGAAAGTGATCGTGGCCCTGAAAGTAGGCTTCGTCTGTCAACACCGACAGCACCGCCGCTCCATTCTCCGCATAGGTGGCGGCGATCTGTGCAGGATCGAAGTCCGCTCGTATAACGCCTTTGGACGGCGACGCCTTTTTTATCTCCGCGATCAAGGCGAGGCCGTCATCGGCGAGGGCCGCCTGGAAATCTTCCGGCTCGGGGGAATCGTCGGCCACTCTCCGCATGTCGGCTAAATTCCGCTTCCGCTTGCGCTGGTGCACAAATTCCCTCTTGTACGCGGCAATCTCCGCGAGTGTGTCTTTGTCATGCGTTGTCGGTAGGCCGAATTCCATCGACAGTTATTGGTTGCTGACTCGCTTGAGTTTTTCTAGCGCAGATTTGGCCTTCCCCGAATCCAGCGACTCGCGCGCGCGTTCGAGGCCCGCCGCAAAGTTATCGGCGGCGCCGCCAGCAATGATCGCGGCCGCTGCGTTAAGCAAGACGATGTCGCGACAGGGTCCGTCGACACCGTCGAGAATTTCGAGGAGCACCTGAGCATTGCGGTCGGCATTGCCCCCCTTAAGACTATCAGGGTCAGCGCGTTTCATGCCATATTCCTCGGGCGATATTTCGTACGTGGTCACCTCGCCGTCCTTGAGTTCGCTTACCTGGCTCGGACCTGTGATGGTGAGTTCGTCCAAGCCGTCGGAACCGTGTACTACAAACGCCCGCCGCGAGCCCAAATCGCGCAACACACCCACCAATGTCGAGGTCAGATTCGACGCAAAGACGCCGATGAGTTGGCGTTGGGCTCCTGCCGGATTGGTCAACGGTCCCAAGACATTGAATACGGTGCGGGTGCCGATTTCTTTACGGGGACCAATAGCATGTTTCATTGCCCCATGTAGCAGCGGTGCGAAGAGGAAACCAATGCCCGCTTCGTCGAGACAGGCCGTGACTGTCTCGGGACTGGCTTCGATGTTAACCCCAAGCGCGCTGAGCACGTCGGCAGATCCACATTTGCTGGACATCGCGCGATTGCCATGTTTGGCCACAAATAGCCCAGCGCCGGCGGCCACAAATGCGACTACGGTGGAGATGTTGAACGAGCCGGAGCCGTCGCCGCCGGTGCCGCACGTATCGACAACGTCCGCACGGCTGGTTGTTATTCGCGTCGCTTTTTCGCGCATTACCTCGGCACACCCAGTGATCTCTTCGATGGTTTCCCCTTTGCAACGTAAGGCCACCAGAAATGCCCCGATCTGCGCGTCCGTGGCTTCGCCGCTCATGATCTGGGTCATAACCGCCCGAGCTTGATCGCGGCCGATGTCGTTGCCGCCGATGAGCTGGCTGATGCTTGCCTGAATCATCTGTTCCTCCTGTCGATCATCAATGTTCAAGCGCGAGGAAATTCTGCAAAAGGTTCTTGCCTTCGGTCGTCAAAATCGATTCAGGATGAAACTGCACGCCCTCGAGCAGCCATTCTTGGTGACGCAGTGCCATAATCACGCCGTCTTCGGTTTCGGCGGAAATCTCCAAGCAATCTGGTAACGTGGCGCGCTCCACCATTAACGAGTGGTATCGAGTAGCTGTAAGCGGGTGCTTCAGGCCGCGGAATATCGTTTTGCCATCGTGATGGACGAGCGAAGTCTTGCCATGCATGATAGCGGGCGCTCTCGTTATGACACCACCGAACGCTTGGCCGATGGCCTGGTGTCCCAAACAAACGCCCAAGAGAGGAATTCTGCCTGCCACATGCCGAACGACATCCATCGAGATGCCGGCATGGTTCGGGGTGCAAGGTCCCGGAGAAATCACAATTCTTTCGGGTCCTAGCTCATCGACGTCCGCGAGGCGGATGGCATCGCTGCGCACGACCCGGACTTCGCTTCCCAGTTCTCCCAGGTATTGGGCCAAATTGTATGTAAACGAGTCGTAATTATCAAGTAGAAGAAGCATCGGTTACCGGGCCATCTGTTGCATCACCTGACCGATCAGTCGCAGACCCAGATCTTCTTGTAGCGTCAGAATCGACTCGGGGTGGAATTGCACCGCCGCTGCCGGATAATCTCGGTGCTCAATCGCCATGATAACCCCGTCGTCGGTGCGCGCCAAAACCTCAAAGCAGGCAGGCAGTGTTTCGCTCTTCGCGTACAGAGAATGGTACCTGCCGGCCGTGAATTCGCGCGGAAAATTCTTCAGAATACCGCGTGGTTCGCAGTGAATGGTCGATGTTTTGCCGTGCATCGGATAATCGAGCACGTCGAGTTCGCCACCGAAACCTTCCACCAAACCTTGCAGACCGAGACAGACTCCGAAAATGGGGAGGTCTCGCTCGACACATTCCCGCACCAGCTGAGGTACTCCCAGCTGTTCTGGCGTTCCTGGACCCGGCGATACGAAGATCAGGCCAGGTTCGATCTCGGCTATGATTTCCAGCGGGAATCCGGCACGTATCGTGCTCACCTCAGCCCCCGTTTGGCGAACGTAGTTGGCCAGAGTGTGTACGAATGAATCGCGGTTGTCGACAAACAAGACGCGTTTGCCGGAACCCATTCCGGCGACCGGAGAAGCAAGGCTGGTGGTGGCAGGCTCACGACCCACAACAGCGTTGATAAACGCTTCAGCTTTGGTGCGAGTCTCCTGCTCTTCTTCGTCCGGATCCGAATCGCACAGCAACGTAGCTCCTGCGCGCACGCGTGCGACGCCGTCACGCAGATGCACCGTCCGAATAGTTATCCCGGTGTTGACGTCCCCGTTGAAGAGCATCATGCCGATGCAGCCGCCGTACCATTCACGCGCCGAGTTCTCCAAATCTTCGACCCGCTGCATCGCCGCCGGCTTGGGTGCGCCGGTGAGAGTACAAGCCCACATGTGCGACAACAGAGCGTCAAATCCATCACAATCCTCTTTGAGTTCGCCAACTACGTAGTCGACAGTGTGAATGAGACGGGAATAAATCTCAATCAACCGCCGGCCTTCCACCTGCACCGATCCGGGCCGGCATACCCGGGACTTGTCGTTGCGATCCACGTCGGTGCACATAGTCAACTCGGCCTCATCCTTGGAGGAGTTAAGCAACTCCAAGATCCGGCCGGCGTCCTCCATCGGGGTCGCGCCGCGTTGAATCGTGCCAGATATGGGACAGGTTTCCACTTTAGGTCCCTCGACGCGCACGAACATTTCCGGGGATGCACCGACCAGCTGCTCGTCGCCCAGGTTGATCAAAAACTCGTACGGACTGGGATTGCGTTTTCGGATCTTTTCGAACAAGTCTCTAGATGTGCCTGGATAACCAGCACTGATCACCTGACTAAGTACCACCTCGAAAAAATCCCCACGTTCGGTGCCAGCGATGATCTCCTTCACTTTACCGGCATACTCTCCCGGCTGGTGATCACTGCTCACAGGCCCGGTAGTGCCGGAGTTCAGTGGCATCGATTGGCCACTGCGGTCGATGCCGGCGGTGCTGAGGCCGTCGACGGCAAAATCGTAACGAAAGCAGCTCGCGCACTCCTTGCGATGGTCGACGACAAAGATTTCATCCGGCAAAAACAGGTGGAGATCCGGGCGCCGGTAAGCCCGAACGTGCCGCAGTTCGATGGGCTCGAACTGAAACACCAAGTCATATCCCATAGCCCCGTAAAAACCGAGGTGAGAATCCGAGGCCGACTTCATGGAATGCACCAAAGTCCGGATAACACTAAAGATTGTCGGCTGTTTACTCCTCTCTTCTTCGGGGAAATAGCTGGGCATGTCGCGGATCTTGCCTGCCAGCTTGGTATGGTCCGTCTGCAGATTTTCTATATCCGCAAGCATCTCTAACGACGGAAGGAACATCTTGAGCACAGCGGTACCTCGCTCGTTCAACGCGTTTATGCTGAACTCTCGCTGGCACGATACGATTTCTAACGGAGGATCGATAAACGCCATATCCCAGCGGCTGTATCGCCCCGGGTATTCGTAACCACTGGCGAAAACGGCTCCTCGGTGAGTGTCGATCTTATCCAGTGCTGCTTCCGTAGCATCAGGCACTGGCAGCTCGAGCGTATTTCTCGTAACCCGGATGTCACCGACGGTGGTGTAGCTGTCGATTGTTTCGCGCTGACTCATGGTTTCATCTCCAATTTGTGCAGAACCTCGAATTTCGTTGGCACCTGGTCACAAAAAAACCGCAGACGCAACTCGTGCGCCCGCGGTATGTCAAAATCAGGTCAACAAATTCAGACTAACAAATTGGCGCACCTCCAGCATCACTGATATACCAGTCGCGACGCCAATACCGGTTGATTATCTGATTCGTCATTTTAACTACTCTTTCTGGCGGCGACCAACCTAACGGCGGTAACCGATCTTGTCAAGCCACTAACGAAAAACCAATCCCACGATAAACGTCCCCAGCACGAGCTGCAATCCGGTCAACAGCAATAGCCCATAAACGAGCCGGTTGAACCATATCTCGCTGAAACGGCCGTTCAGGTAGATCCCCAGCTTCACGCCGATGTAACTCAACGGCGAAAGCACCAAAGTCGTGAGTAGAATGCCGGGGCGCATGAATCCCAATGCAATGTATGGCACGAGCTTGATCACGTTGAGGGCGGCAAAGAAGATCACAGTCGTACCGACGAAGAGATGGCGGGGCAATTTCTGCGGCAAAAGATACATGGTCGCCGGAGGGCCCCCAGCGTGGGCAAGGGTAGAAGTGAAGCCTGAGGCCGCTCCCATCAGAACCCCTTTCAGGGCAGCAGGATGGCGCTTCTCCAGGGCTTCGAACAACAACGAACGGGTGGCTTGAAAGAGCACAAAAACAATTGCTACGCAACCTAGGCCGGATTCCAAAACGCGGGGATTGTGGGCGAAGAACCCAAAGAAGAAGGCGCCCAGACCGACACCGACGAGGGCTCCGGGAAGAAGCAGCTTGATGCTGCGACGGTCATAGTTGGTGCGGTAGTGCCGAATGGCGAATACGTCGCAGACCATCAACAGAGGAAGCATTAACGCTGCTGCGTCGGCGACACTCACGGATAGGGCAATAAGAGGGGTGGCGACGATGCCCACACCGCCGCCGAAACCGGCCTTGGCTATGCCAACCAACACCACTGCGACAATGGCACAGGGCCAAAAAATAGCCGGGTATTCAGGCAGGAGCCACAAGTAGGGGTTACTCACCCTCTACTTGTGTAATCTCGATCTCCAGATCTTCGCGATTGGCGACGTGATCGACGGCACCGTCCTTAACCCACACGACCCGGTCAGAAACGCTCAGCATTTTGTGGTCGTGTGTTGCGGAGATGACCGTCACACCCGATTCCGAGTTCATCTCTCGCAACAGCTCGATGATCTCGGTGCCGGTGCGCAGGTCGAGGTTGCCGGTCGGTTCGTCCGCCAACACCACCGCTGGATCGTTAGCCAAAGCCCTTGCCACGGCGACGCGCTGCTGTTGTCCGCCAGAAAGCTCGTTCGGTCTGTGAGAGCGACGATCTCCCAGACCCACCTTCTCCAACAGGCTCAGACCCTTATCCCGGGAATCATCGCTGCTGAGACCGGCGAAAACCATGGGCAAGGTGACATTCTCCAGCGCGGTCATGACGGGAATCAAATTGAATGATTGGAAGATGTAGCCGATTTTGCGACACCGTAGCCAAGCGAGCTCGTAGGCATCCAGCTGGGCAACGTCGACCTCGTCGATGTACACCTTGCCTTCGCTTGGTTTGTCGAGACCACCTACCATGTTGAAGAGCGTACTCTTGCCGGAACCGGACGGTCCCATGATCGACATGTACTCGCCAGCGTGGACCTCGAGATTGACGCCGCGAAGAGCATGGACCCGGATCTGGCCCATGTCGTAAATCTTCTTGACTTCCTGTGTGCGCACCACCGTGCGCTTTTCACCTTCCTGGTTTTGCGTTTCGCCCATGGGGTGATTACTCCTAATTGTCGCTGCGCATCGCTTCCACCGGCTCCATCTTGGCGGCACGGTATGCCGGCAGCATGGCGCCGATCAAAGACAGCACAGTACCCGCTATAAACGCGACGACGGCAGCTTTGAGGATGCCTACACCGGGGAAATAGGTGAACACGAACTGGCCGTAGTCCATCAGCGCCAGCAACAAGGTCAAGCCGAGTCCAATCAGAATGCCAACGGTGGTGCCGGCGATCCCCTGAAAGGTTGATTCCAGCAAGAACAGTTTCACGATAAATGAATCGAGAGCCCCCAGACATTTCATCGTCCCGATCTCGCGGAAGCGTTCGGTTACCGCCATCAACATGGCGTTGGCAATTCCGACCACACACACCAGCAACGATAGAGTGATGAGCCAGAGCTGCTTCGATTGCTCTTCCTGCATGCTTTCGGTGAGCTGCCCACCACCAGATCCGGTTTCGACGCCGTTTTGCTGGAGGCGAAGATCGATCTCGCTACTGCCGACAGCCCGCAGTGAATCGATGATCTGGTTGTTGGACTGAACCGACATCAAAAACGCGATCGCCAGGACAACGCCACTGGTGGTGATCAGTGATCGACCAAATCGAATCTTCAAACTGCGCAGACTGATCTCCACCGCCTTGCTCAGCGGCAACACGATCTCTCTACCACCAGCTACCTGCAACTGATGCGCCATGGAAGAACCTCCAGAATCAATACGCGCGAGAGGGCCGAATGTAACACAACATCACGGTATTGTCACTATCGCGGTACTAATGCCAACGACGCTGAACCAGATGTTTCGCCTCCCCAATGAGCCGTAGCGACTGACGTATCTGTTCGTCGCCATCGATCGAAATGCGGTAGTACTCCTCGTCGCCCCACAAAACCCGAGCGAATTCGCTTTTCAGTTGCTGTTGGAGCCACGGTGTTAGATGCGTTCGTTCCTCGTCTGAGAAGGTCGCTTCCCGCTGCCGCAACAGGTCGAACAGCGCCACGATCGCCTCGTCCGACACTTGGAAGGCATGCAGGAAATCGCGAAAATCTTCTGGCCAATCGTCCCGCGATGAAACCCACTTGCTGCCGAAATCGAACAGTGCCCCCGAGCGCAACACCTCCTGTTCTTGGGCGGTAAAAGACGAGTCGAGAAGTACTACGTCGGGCGTTATGCCGCCACTGCTGAACACTGACCGGCCGAACTCGGTGCGATACTCCTGATACTGGCCCATGCGATTTGTTCCGCCCTCGCGGTAATAAACCTCAAAATCCTCTGAGAACGGTCGTTGAATGAGTCGGCCCGCGGGTGTATAGTACCGCGCCACCGTCAACAGCAACAGGCCACCATTGCTGTAGATAGGGAACTGCTCCTGGACCAAACCCTTGCCGAAGCTCGTTTGGCCGGCCACGATTCCCAAATCCAGATCCTGAATCGCACCCGCAAGTATCTCGGCAGCACTGGCGCTGCCTTCATCGATCAGGACAACGAGTGGTAGTGGCGTGCTCGTTCGCGCCCTGCAGGCACGGTAGTCACGCCGTGATTGCGGATTCCGCCCCTTGGTGTAGACGATCAAATCGCCGTAATCGACAAAATAGTCAGCCACGTCGACAGCTTGTGACAGCAGGCCCCCACCGTTGCCCCTCAGGTCCAGTACTAGCGCATTCATGCCCTGCTCGGAAAGGAAGTCCAGTGCTGATTGTACTTCGTCGCCAGTGGATTCTGTGAATTGGATGATGCGGATGTAACCCACTCCATCGCAGACTAGAAAGACGTACGGCACACTGCTCAATTGAATGCGATCCCGCTGTATGGTGAGGCGAAACAACTTTTCCAGCCCTGGTCGTTGCACGCCGACTCGAACTCGAGACCCCTTCGGACCTCGCAGCCGCTCTATCACCTGATCGGTCGTAATTCCTTCCGTGGAGCGATTCTCGATCGAGGCGATGTGGTCACCTGCTCGCAGCTTGCCGTAAGAAGGAGAGCCGACGAGGGGGGAGATTACCAGGAGGCGCCCCTGACGAATCTCGAAGTAGATACCGATGCCTTCGAAGTCACCGCGAAACCGTTCCTGCATCGATTCGTTTTCCAACGGCGCCAGGTAGGTCGAGTGCGGATCAAGTGTGGACAACATACCGTCGATAGCGCCGCGGGCGAGGGAGTCCACCGGCAATTGCGACATATGGTCCAAACGTGCTTGCCGAAACGTGCGTTCGAACATGCGCAAGGCAAGTTGTCCGCTTGTTGACTCCCGATTGTTATTCGCTCCTCGTGACCAAGCCGACGCCATAGCTAGTATCGATTGGTCATTCGCCGTCGAACCTTCAAGCTTGGCAACTACACTCCGCAAACCACGAACTGCTCCTTGGATCAGGGCGATGCTGTCGACTTGGTCGACGTAATAGCGATGCACGCGATCGTGGACCTCGGAGATCACCTTGAGCGCCGACTTGGTGGTTAATCGTTGGCCCCTGGCATTGGCAGTAGCTGGCGTTGGCAGCAAAACGGCAAAGACACAAAGTTGCAGGATGGAATTGGTGCGAAACAGCATGTTGAGCCAAGCGAGTTTCTTCAACGTTTTGGCAGGATCTCGATGAGCGGAAGTCCCGTGGAGGACTCGGTCTTAGCGATATCTCCGACGACCATGTAGATTCGCAGGTGTTTGCGCCCCCAACGTTGGCCCATTTCCTGCAGCGAAGGGGTTGCTCCCGGAAGGAAAACCAAACCTCCGATATTGTACTGGCTTGCGAGGCGCCCGAGATCCTCCACCAGACCAAGTATAGGCTTGCCCGCCACTGCGCGGCCGCGTGACTCCGGGAGCTCTCCCACTACTCCTATTGCCTCGTATTTGCACGCTTCAGTTGAGGCCAGTAACTCCAGGAACTCGCGCGCAGCTGCTTCATGGCCAACCACCAGAATGCGCTGGCGACCCAGTTGCCCGCCACGGTTTGCCAAACAGGCCGCCATCAATCGCCATCCAGCTACTACAACGGTGTTGAAAGCCCACGCCGCTCCAGCAGCCAAGCGCGAGAAATTGTACGCCTTGAAGAAAAACACGGTGGTTACGATTCCGGCGAATCCAAGCGCCACGGCCAATACCGCCCAGAGAGCGGAGAACTTGCGCCGATCGTAAAGACCCAACAACTGAAACGCCACCAACCATATTATGGTCGAGACAGCATAAACCAAAAACCACTGCAGGTCGGTGTATGCCGGAGGTGTCAACCACCGTGTTGGGTTTGCGTCGAGGCCTAGCTGGTCGGCAGCCCGCTCGACGGAGTGTATCAGCGGCGCCATAGAGATATGGTAACGCAGGGTCAATCCGAACTTGATGCCGACCAACACCAGAGCACCATCGAGAAGAGGCAGTACCAGCCGACGACTGACGCGAGTTGCGAACGAAAATAGCCCATAAAGCACGATACCCACGTGCAGCAACCACATGGGAAAAAACCGATAGCGTCGCTGCATGTGTTTTTTAGCGAAGATCAACATGGCCTCGTAGAACCGATAGAGAACCTTTATCTCTTCCTCGCGACTGCTCTCCCCTTTAAAATGAATTATCTCGGTGTTCGGCACGTAGAAGATTTTCCATCCTGCCTGGCGGATACAGAAACACCAGTCCAGATCCTCGCCGAAGAAGAAATAATCTTCGTCCAATAAGCCCGCTTGGTCGATTGCTTCCTTGCGAACCATCATGCAGGATCCGGAAAGGGCATCGACTTCGTTGATTTCGTCTGGATCGAGATAGGTCAGATTGTAACGAGCGAGTCTCGGGCTGTTAGGAAAAATCCGACTCAGTCCAAAAAGTTTTGACAACGCGGCGGTCGGCGTAGGGAAACCGCGGCGACAAGACAGCTGCAGCGAGCCGTCTGGATTCAAGATCTTACAACCGGCGGCACCGGCTTCGGAATTTTCTTCCAAGAACGACATGAGACAACGCAAGGTATCCTTGCGTACGATAGTGTCGGAGTTCAACAGCAGGACGTAGCGCCCGGAAACTAAACGCAACGCCATGTTGTTGCCGGCGGCGAATCCCAAGTTGGCCGAGTTCTTTATGACACGAACCTGCGGGAACTTGATCGCCACCATGTCAGCACTGCCGTCGCGCGAGGCGTTATCCACCACAAAGATCTCCACGGACATGGCTACCGCCGCTTCCGAAACCGTGCGCAACGCCTGCTCGAGCAGATCTTTTGTGTTGTAGCTCAGAATAACAACGCTGAGGTCCATGGGTGGGACTAGCGTCTGAATAGCCGGCGCAGGGAGAAGTAGAGTATTTGGTTCGAAAACAGTAGGTGTTCTCGCATGTTGAGTTTGCTGGCGCTGAATTGCCGGTTGCGAAATACAAACGGAATAGAGCGGTGGGACTTGTAGCTGCCTTTTACCAGTATTTCTAGCAGTATCTTGTACCCGGGGGAGGTCAAATTAACGGAATCCAGTACCGGGCGGCGCAGGAAGAAATACCCCGACAGCGGATCTTCAACTCCGGTTAACAACCGGGCGCACGTTACCCCGATGATGGAGATGAGTTTGCGGTGTATGGCCCAATCTTCGACCCGGCTGGCAGCACCGAAACGGCTACCCATGGTGATATCGTATTCCTTGAGTCCGTCGATAAGATCGGGAAGAATGACGGGGTCGTGGCTGAGGTCAGCATCGATAACCCCCAGGTACGGGCGCTTAGAAAGCGCGAATCCCTCCATCACAGCCGAACCCAACCCAAATTTACCAGTTCGATGGATAACCTGAACTGGATATTTCGTTTTCAACGCTTCTGCTGCCGCGCCGGTACCATCGGGTGAATTGTCGTCGACAAAAATGAGCTCCAGGTCGATTTGATGGCGTGCCTCGAGTGTCTGAAAGATCTCGTCGGCAAGCGGCTCGACATTCTCCCTTTCGTTGTACGTCGGGGTTATGAGCGAAACGCTTATCATCACTTGACCCGCAAATTGGGAAATGCTCGCTTAAAATCGTCGAGTTCAGCCATCCGCGTAATCCCATCCTCGAACCCTACCGGAGCTCGGCCCAGTGCGGCAGTTAAACGTTCTGTTTTCAAGCCGGATTGCAACGGTCGTGACGCTTTCTGATCCAGCTCTTCAGTGGAGATGGGTCGTACCAAATCGTTGCTCAAACCGAACCGCCGTGCCAACTGCAGGACCATCTCGTACCGGGTCAGGATAGTGCCTCCACCCATGTGGATTAATCCTCGGTAATCTTGGCTGCACAGCTCCAGAATCGCCAGCGCCAGATCATCAACCAACGTGGGGTTGCCGCGTTGGTCATCGACGATCTTCAGTTCCTTACCTTCCTGCAGTGCTGTCAATGGCCAAGTAACGAGGTTGGGTCGAGTGTGCGGAATATACCCGTAGAGCCACAGAGTTCGCAATACGATGGCGGGGACAGTTGAGTTCAGTACCAGCTGTTCACTGTCGAGTTTCGTGCGGCCGTAGCAGGATAAGGGGTTGGGCGGATCAACCTCGCCGTACGGGCCGTTACCGCCATCGAACACGTAGTCGGTGGATACGTGTACAAGTCGGATGCCCTGCGATGCGCAGACCTCGACCACCTTAGCAACCATTTCGAGATTTAGTCGCCGGTTTTCGCTCGGATCGGTTTCACAGCGATCCACGTCGGTAAGCGCCGCTGTATGCACCACCCAGTCGGGATCCAAAGATGCGAATGCGTTGCTCAACGCTTCACCGTCGGTCAAATCGACTTGGACATAACTCGGACCGAACAGTTCACAAGGACTGCGACTACACCCGACGAGCTCCGCGGTATGCCGCTGTCGCATCAAACTGCGACCTAGAAAACCAGTAGCTCCGGTCACCAAAATCTTCATTGCCCGAACTTTCCCATTGTCACTAGGGCTATGCCGTGTCTAGCGCAGACGTCCAAGGAAGGTTGCCCGTCAGCGTTCTGTTCCAACATTGTGACGGCAGCTTGATGCTCACCCAAGCGCCACAGAAGCTCGGCAGCCGTGGTGGTGGCCGTGGTCGTCAGCTCCCATTCCCCTTTTAATTGTTCGGCGATACCCCAAGCTCGGTCTCTCCACGGAACGGTCGGATCGACTTCGCTTAGGTCGAACAGTGCGAGACCGACCTTTGGTTGGTCCGCGAGCACAACTAGGTCCGCCCCTTCGTCGACGTTTGAATGATGATAGAATTTTTTGTCCCCAGTTTCATGATGCAAAAGGAGGTAATTCATCGCCCGCCGCGCCATCTGCATCGCATTTTCGTCACCCAGCTGGTTAAATGCCGCCACGCAGGCGCGAATCGCCGCAGCATTGCGAGCGGTATAGATGGCTGGGTCGACATACCACTCGCCTTGATCCTGCCATACTCGACGCCCATAAAAAACACCCATATCGTCATCGAAGAAACCGCTCTCCATGGTCTCGAGGATTTGATGGGCGGCGTGTTCCTTTCCCAAGACTAACAGGGTCCGTAGTAGCGCCGCTTGATCTGAAAGATCCTGCTCGGGTCCTGGCGCACGCCAATCGGGTGTGTACGAGAAAGCGTAGACACCTCCTTTCGAACTATCATTCATAGGAGAAGCCAGTATAGCTTCCAAGCTTCGGTGCATCATTGCCGAAGCATTGCGGTCACCAGAATAATTAGCGAGAAACAACATGACCTGTGCATTCAGGTACTTGGGACTGGTTGTCCCAAATCCACCATAAAGCGAATCGAATTCCATCGTCATCGTCTCGAAGACGTCATGTGCCGTCCATGTGACATTCGACCCAGATGAGATCGTCGGTACAGACCTCAGTTTTGCTTCAATCATTTGCCGTTTCTCTGCATAGTTCCGCGCCTGACGCAACAGATACAACTTCAGATTTTCGTCGGGAATATCCACTGCTGTCGCATAAGGGCGGCCGTCGGGCAACGCGAGGACCGCAGCGGGCCAACCGCTGGTGGAGAACCTGCGGACGACATCTGGGCGGTAGAATGGATTCACCTTTGTTGCCACATAATTCTCCTGGAGAACCGATTGCAGCGATTCACGATCATTTAGTTGTATCTCTTTCCATCCCGGCGTTGTGAAGTAGATCAACAGAGGTCGATCGAGTTCAGTAGCCCGGTCTAGTAACCCTTCCGACCAAGGCAGCCAGACGTCGGTCCCAGGGATTGCCACAACCGGTTTTTTGTCGATTTGTTGGGTATTGTCGACTGGCGCTACTTGGCGAATCTCGGTACAACCTAGAGAGATGCCAGTAGACACCAGTAGGAAGGTGGATAAAACTCTCCTCGCAGGCCGTGCTGATCTTTGTATCTTTTTTATATACAATAGGTTCCAACCGCCAACAGCACCGCGAAAATTTAAACCGACCTGTAGGACGCGTCAAGTAAAAGTGAGCACTCATCTAAATACGCGAGTGGCCGTTGTGAGATATTGCTTATATTTTCACGTGCTTGTTGATACACACCATGAAAGGTTTGGCATAGGATGAATCCCCTAGAAAAAAAGACTCTGGGTAGCAGCGGCCTCGAAGTCACCCAGCTCGGGCTCGGTTGCGCCTCCCTTGGAGGGCTGTTCGGAGACATTCCGAACGAACAGGCCACCGCCGTGGTACATCGCGCCCTCGATTTGGGATTGAATCTTCTCGACACGGCGCCGCTGTACGGCTCTGGAAAAAGTGAAAAACGCGTTGGCGATGCGCTCAAGGGAATCCCCCGTGAATCGTATTTTCTGGCTACAAAGGTAGGCCGGATTTTAGTAGCTAGTGAAGGAGAACCCGTAGGACAGGCAATCTTCGAGAACGCCCCACCTTTCGATCCGGTATTTGACTTCAGTTACGACGGCGTCATGCGGTCGGTTGAGGAAAGCCTGAAACGGCTGGGATTGGATCGGGTCGACATTCTCCATATCCACGACCCCGACGATCATTTCGAAGCAGTAATTAAGGGTGCCTATCCCGCTCTAGACAAGCTGCGGAGCGAAGGCATTATCAGCGCCGTCAGCGCGGGCATGAACCAGTGGGAAATGTTGGCACGCTTTGCGTGCGAGGGTGATTTCGACTGCTTCTTGCTCGCCGGTCGGTACAGTCTCCTCGATCAAAGTGCGCTCGACGAGCTGTTGCCACTTTGTTTGCAGAAGAACATCGGTATCATGGCGGGCGGTACCTTCAACAGCGGCATTCTAGCCAAAGGCTCTTCTCCCGGCGCAAAATACAACTACGCCGACGCACCGCCCGAGATCCTCGAAAAGGCAAAGGGGCTGGAGGAGGTTGCCAAGCGTCACAACGTATCGCTCAAAGCTGCCTCGTCGCAGTTTGCTCTCGCCCATCCGGCAATCACGACTATCATTCCCGGCACTCGCCAACCGCAACGAGTCGACGAGAACTACCGCATCCTCGAAGAAAAGATTCCGGCCGATTTCTGGGCGGAGATCAAGGGAGAAAATCTGATCCATTCGGACAGTCCGGTCCCCACTGACTAAGTTAGGGAGCTGTTGTTGGTTCAAAAATCCATGGTTCTCACAGATTGAGTGTCCTGATTACCGGCGGAGCTGGTTTCGTCGGATCCAGTCTTGCCCGGCGACTTAAAAGCCGGTATGCAGACCGCCGGGTGGTAGCACTGGACAACCTGAAACGACGGGGCTCGGAGCTCAACCTTGTCGACTTTAAGAACCTCGGCGTCGAGTTCGTGCACGGGGACATACGCAATCCAGACGACCTCGGCGCCCTGGATGGTTCGTTTGACCTGCTCATCGAGGCTTCTGCCGAACCCTCCGTTCATGCTGGTCTCGACGCCAAACCGGCTTACGTGTTGCACACGAACCTCTCCGGTACCCTGAACTGCTTGGAGTTTGCCCGTAATCGTTGCGGCGCGGTGATCTTCCTTTCGACCTCGAGGGTCTATTCCATTCCCGCACTGCAGTTGCTTCCGTTGAGCGAGGGGGCGGGGCGTTTCGACATCGACGCCGATGGCATCCTGCCGCGCGGATGCTCGGTAAACGGGATTTCCGAGGAGTTCGACACGTCCCAGTTTCGTTCGCTTTACGGAACGACGAAGCTCGCTTCGGAACTCGTCATTCAAGAGTACTGCGAGCTCTTCGGTCTGCCGATCGTGGTCAATCGCTGTGGGGTCATCGCCGGCAGAGGTCAATGGGGCAAGGCAGATCAGGGCATCTACACCCTGTGGGTCGCTCGTCATTTCTTCGGGAAGGGTTTGACCTATACTGGTTTTGGTGGCACCGGCAAGCAGGTGCGGGACCTGTTGCATCCTGACGACCTGTTTGCGTTGATCGAAACGGAATGTTTGCACATAGACAGATGTGCGGGCCAGGTGTTCAACATCGGCGGTGGCGTGCAAGGCTCTACATCGCTGCGACATTATACAGAGCTTTGTCGCAAGATCACAGGCAACCAGGTGGAGATGAGCAGCGATCCAGCCACTGCCAAGGTCGACGTGCCATACTACGCCTCCGACAACAGCAAGGCGAGTGACCATCTTGATTGGCAACCGAAGAAAGGAGTACGTGATATCGTCGAGGATATATTTGATTGGCTCAAGGCGGAACAGGACCGCGTCCGCCCGATTTTTGATTGAGGTTAAGACGTGAGCGTGGCACTGATCACCGGCTCAGCAGGGCTGATAGGCAGCGAGTCTGCGAGGTTCTTCCATGAAAAGGGACTGGATATCGCCGGTATCGACAACAACATGCGGCAGTACTTCTTCGGAGCGGACGGTTCCACCGAGTGGAATCGGCGGATACTGGAAGAAGAGCTGGGCAACTATCGGCACCACGACATCGACGTGAGGAGTGTCGAAGAGGTCAACCGGTTGTTCGCTCATTTTGGAACGCAAATTGAGCTCATCATCCACACTGCCGCACAACCGTCCCACGACTGGGCCGCTAAAGAGCCACTGACCGATTTTGGCGTCAATGCCAATGGAACCTTGAACCTGCTGGAAGCGACGCGGACTTATTGTCCACAGGCGGCATTCATCTTCTGCAGCACCAATAAGGTCTATGGCGACATACCAAATCGGTTGCCATTAGTCGAAGCGGAGACACGGTGGGAAATCGACGAGGCGCATCCGTACTTCGAGTTTGGAATCGACGAGAACATGACCATCGACCAGTCGAAACACTCGGTTTTTGGGGCCTCGAAGGTGGCCGCCGACGTCATGACCCAGGAATATGGTCGTTACTTCGAATTGAACACCGTGGCGTTCCGCGGCGGTTGCCTCACCGGACCTGCTCATTCAGGCGCTGAACTTCACGGGTTTCTGGCGTATCTGGTAAAATGCGCGGTAACCGGTCGGTTGTACACGATTTACGGATACAAAGGCAAACAAGTCAGAGATAACATCCACTCCCGTGACCTAGTTGCGGCCTTTTGGCAGTTCTACAGCAAGCCCCGCAGCGGAGAGGTCTACAACATGGGGGGTAGCCGTCAGAGCAATTGCTCGATGCTGGAGGCGATTGCCATTACGGAAGAAGTTTCGGGAAAATCGCTACAATACGTACTAACGGACGACGCCCGCTCCGGCGATCACATCTGGTGGATCAGCGATGTACGGCGGTTCCAGGAACACTACCCCGAGTGGTCATTGGATTACGATATCGAACGGATCATCACCGAACTCACTGAAGCAGTCGTGGAACGCGAACGAACGAGTACAGACGCCTAGAATTTGTGTTTTCTTAGTAACACCGCCCAAACGTACCAGCGCAAGTAGTCCTTTCCGCCCCTCAACATACTGAACTTCGACTTGCCGACAGTTCGGCCCCGCCATACCGTCGGCACCTCGGTGATGCGGCACCCCTTGAGAAATGCCTTTACGGTGATCTCAAGAGAGCTGGCGAAACCAGCCTCTTCGATGGTTATGGATTTCAGTACCTCGCTGCGGTACATCTTAAAGGCGTTGGTCACATCGTGAGTCGGGACGCCCACAAGCCAGCGCAACGAGAGCCCAACGAACCGCGACAGGGCCCCTTTAACCTCGCTGTCTTCCTGCTCCTTGCCACCACCTGGCATGTATCGGGATCCACATACCACGTCGTATCCATCGACAATCTTTTCGTACATCAGTGGTAGGGTTTGCGGATCGTCGCAAAGATCCGCCATCATGGTCACAATGACACCCTCCCCGGCAGCATCATAGCCAACGCGCAGAGCGTTGGTGAAACCGCGGCCACCCTCATTGTTGACCAACTGTACGTTCGGATGTTCGACGGCGAACCCTCGCACCACCTCCTCAGTGCGGTCAGTGGAATGATCGTTCACAACAATGACCTGATAGTCGAGATCGATTTCACCCTCGATCCGCCTCAGGGTAGTGAGAATGGTCTCCTCCTCGTTGAGGGCGGGAATGACAATATACATTGTCGGTCGTTTGGACTCAGCCACTGGATTCCGCGTTGTTGTCAGGCCTAGTTGTTAGAAGTGTCTGCCACTATCGCGTAGGCAATGATCCCGTCGCGTTGGTAAAACTGACGCAACGACCATACACGTTCGAGATAACTGATTAGCGGCGCAAGGGTGCTGTACGGCGAGTGTACCACGATGTAGCCCAATTGTGTAGCAGCTACCAGCTCATTCCCATCGGCGCGGCCAACCGGTGGCATCTCGTGAACTGGCAACGCGCCGGTGGGCGGAGAATTGAGGAATTGCCGCAATGATGGGTTTTTGCGAAGTCGGGTCGATACCATCTCCGGAAGATGATCCAGCAACTCGCGGATCTGCGCACGAATGACGCCGCGACGGAGACCAGTAGGAGTCGGTTGAGCCGGCACTAATTCCTGCAGCATAAGTAGGGACGCGATGCCGGGCAGCTCGCGCATCGCTCTTAGTTCATCCTGCGGAACACGCGAGGCAAATCCCCCTATGATGCGTTTCTTGTGCACAATCTGGTAGAGTTGCTGCCAGTCGTGACTGCGGCCGATATTTCCCCAACCAGTTCGCCAACCAATGGGAATATCCATGACCGCGACGTCGCGGGAGTCTTTGGCTATTTCCCGGTACACATCGGGTATCTCTACTTCCGAGGTTGGGTAGGGCAGACGCAGGTGCTCCAGTGCTACTATCAATGAAAAGACTAGGGCAGCCGGCCACGCTTTGATAGTCAACTGCAACAGGTGGCGCAGGGCGAAGGCACTCAGCACGGCGATGCCGAGGTTTACCATGATGTCGAATCGTGCCGGCACTCGTGCACCTTTGATCAAAGGAATATAATGCACCAAGAAATATGGTAGCGGCACCGAGAACCGGATTGACCCTAAGCCAAAAACGAAATCTCCACCGATGTGAAGTAGAGGCCCTAACGACAACAGCCAAAACAAAAGGGTGATCCAGAACCATGGGCGCACGCGGGGATCACAGCGCAAGCGGACGGCACACCACGCGGTCAATGCCAACGCGGTGAAACCTATAAAAACGGTTCCTTCGATCCTGTTTCCGCCGGTAAACTCAGTATAGAGGTCGCGTCCAATATCGCCGTATAGCAGACCACCGGCCGGAGGCACAACGAACGCCAGGAGGTCGGCTCCCATCTTTGCAGACCCACTCCACCCGCCGTAGATGAAACCGCTGTCCGAAGCAGTAAACAGCGCCCAGAGTATGGGTGAAAATCCGATCGTCGGGATGGCACCCATCAAGCCGATCAGACGCACCAGATCCCAACGAAGAATGGAAGCGGACTCGAAACGCAAACGGTGAGCGATGAGAACAGCGCTGAAGATGCTCAGGTATATGAGGTAATAATATTCACAGTAAGCAGTAAACAGCAGGCATATTCCTCCACATACTGCCCACCGAGCACGACGCTCGTCGATTAACCGCAAGAGGCACAAGGCGTAGAGCGGAATCCATTCTCCACTGAGGTAGTTGAGGTGTCCTGTTCCGCGGGCGAGCATGTACGGACTGAATCCGTAGATCAAACCCGCGACCCAAGCCGCCGATTGGTTGGCCGTGAGATGGCGAGCCAGCAAGTACATGAAGAATGCCGACATGGCAAAAGATTCGAGGATGAGCAGATTGTAGCTGGTCCAAGTGCTGAAGACCTCTTGCAGTGGAATCGCCAGCACTGCTTTGAAGAAGACGAAGGCGTGGAACACCAACGAAACGCCGTACGGGGCAAAGATGTATTCGGAAAATAGCGGGCTCGTACCGGTAAGAAAAGCAAACCGGGTCCACCACAAGTTCCAGATATAAACCGGAACATCGCCAGCCACCGTTCCGGGCACGTGAGTGCCCAGTTGCAGGACCAACGGATAGGTGAAAACGAGGCTACAAAAGAGGTATGCTACAAAGGAAAGAAATGCCCAAGATCGGTCCCAACTAACTAACTGCTGGATGGCCGCGCGGGCTACACCGCTGCGTATCACGCTGGCCAATGTAGAAGCGATGCAGAAAGGATGTCAAGCAATCAGATAGAACTTTTGAATTTCAGCACCCAAGTGTCGGGGTTGGGAGCACGCCACACAACATCGAATTGTTCGTTGTACTTCTGTATAGCCGGCACAAGGTAATCCCCGGTATGGCGAAAACCAAGCTGTTCGACGATGACGAAGTCGACCTGATCTTGCTCTAGCTCCTCTATCACCTTGTCGGGTTCATCAAAAGCGTAGAGAACGCAAGATCGACCGGATACCACGTACATCCAGTATCCCTTGCGACATGCCACCACCGACGTGTCGGGGGTATTCTCGCGTAGCCACAGACCAGCTCGATAATAGTTCCCCCAGTTGGGGTAATAATCTGCTCGTGCCTGCGCGGCAAGCTTCTGTATACCTCCAGCGTTGTGGACTAGAGTAGCGATAACCAATACTGCAACTACGACTGTGGGAATGGAACCTCGAATACCGCGACTGGCCGCCAGATCCAAAAGGTCCTGCATCCCCCTGACTACGAAATAGAGCAGTACGGGCAAGATTGGAATCAGGAAGCGATCGCCGTTCCAGTACCAGAGAAGTACGCTACCAATAAAGAGAACGGTGTAGAAAAACAACAACAGGTCACGGCGATTGCGGTACGCCTGAATTCCCGCGTAGACCAAGGCGACGGTTACGACAATTCCGAGTGGGTGCAGAAGACCCGGTCCGTCTTGCAGACGTTCTGGATAAATCGGAACGGATGGCAGAATCTGAAATAAATAAATCGAAAGGTTGGTGAGAACACGACCAATGAGCTGACCAAGATCCAACAACCCCTGATCCGGGAAATACGGATTTACTTGAATAAGCTGCTTCAGGTATACGCTACCGGAGCCCACCGCATTATTGCGCAGCGTCCAGGGCAGCCAGATCAGCACGCTGCCCCCGAAGAACACCAACGCCTTGTTGCGCTCTCTCCGAAACAGGAAAGTCAATACCGCTGCCGCGATCAGCACGATCCCTACGCTGCGCACATAGTACGCCGCCATGGTAAAAACAAAGGCGGCGTAAAACCAGCGGTTGCCACGTACCGCGGGATCTCCATTAGCCCGTTGGAGGAGATAAAGCGCTGCCAGCGAAAACGCCAAGTAGGGAATCTCTGACATAACCTGGTGGGCATAATCCTGAAGCAACGGTAGTGTCAGACATACGAGTGCAGCCATCAAAGATGGCCAAGTGCCCAAGCTTAATCGCAGCAAATAGAAGAAGATCGGCATCGCCATTGAAAACAGCACGAGAACGAACCATTTCATCGGCTCCCAAGAGCCGGGGAAGAGCCATTCGAACGGTGCCAACAGCAGCGGAAATCCAGGCGGATATTTGGTGGCTGGCGCTGGATTCGGGGTATTGATGTGTGTGAGGCCGGTGCCCTGGGCAACACTGCGGGCCAAGGTAATGAACTCGGTGTTGTCGCCGCTCAACGAGAGTTTGGCGTCGAAGGTCCACGCACCGAACAGGAAGGTGGCAATAGCAAGCGCTAAGGCCAGGAAACGGGCTGCCCGCGGGGAGACGGCGACCTGTTGTAACGAAGGCAGCATAGGTGCTACAGTGAATGACAGCGAAGCTTCGTCGGCAGTTTTTGGTGCTTTCTTGCGGCTGGATTTTTTCATAGCGGAGCAGTGATATTCACCTGCGAAACTCAAGCTTTTCCCTTAGAAGCCCGTGGATCCGATCCCGGAACTCGTCGGGGATATCTTCCATCCGCAATGCCTGCGTCGCCAATTCGCTGGATTTCTCGTAGGATCGCAAGAATGCCATAGATGGACCACACTCGTCAATGTGCTGCTCGAAACAAACTCGCCCTTCCGAGCTCAGATCATCTTCCAAGTAGGCGGTTAGGGTTTGAATGATTTCCTTACACGTTATCATTAGCCATCGCTTTCGTTTCGACGGTCGAAATAAG
>CAYNZV010000005.1:71779-75606 GCA_964401715.1 uncultured Gemmatimonadaceae bacterium
ACGACGAGGTGCTTGGGGGGGCGTTTGTACGGCTCATATGGTTTGCGCTTTTCGAGCTTAATTGGTTTTGGAGTGGTATCCTCGTACGGGATAGTTTCCAAGATGTGGGCGAGACAGTTCAGTCGGGCACGTTGTTTGTCATCCGCTTCCACCGTGTACCACCGCGATTCCTCGACATCGGTGTAAAAAAACATGTCGTCCTTCGCTTTGGAATATTCGACCCAGCGATCGCGGCCCTCTAGGTCCATCTCGCTCAACTTCCACCGTCGGCGCAGATCCTTGGCTCGCGATTTGAAGCGGCGGTCCTGTTCGTCCTCGCTTACCGAAAACCAGTATTTCAACAGAATTGTGCCGGAACGCACGAGCATGCGCTCGAATTCCGGGCAGGATCGCAGAAACTCCAGATATTCGGCATCACTGCAAAACCCCATCACCCGCTCGACGCCGGCGCGATTGTACCAGCTGCGGTCGAACACTACGATTTCCCCTGCGGAAGGCAGATGCGACACGTAGCGCTGAAAATACCACTGGGAACGCTCGCGGTCTGAGGGCGTGCCTAGGGCAACGACGCGGCAACCGCGGGGATTCAGCGGTTCAACGAGCCGTTTGATCGTGCCTCCCTTGCCTGCCGCGTCGCGGCCCTCGAAGATCAGCACGATTCGCTTATCCATCTGTTTGACCCAGTACTGCATCTTGACCAACTCGAGGTGAAGCTTGTCTAATTCCTTTTGGTATATCTTGTCGCTGAGTTTCTTTTTTTTTTCGGCATAAACGTTACCGATTGGTTCGATGTTGTTATCCGGCTTTTTGTCGCTCTTGTTCTTAGCCATGAGATACTCCTTCGCAGTACTATCACACGCAAAGCGGGTTCTTTTCCCGCTAGGAAAAATAGGTCTCAGCGTTATCGCGCGGCCAGAACCCCAGCTGCTCTCGGGTAGCCTGCAAATCGAAAACCCGGCGTTCGTTGTCACTAATGGCGTATGCCAATAGAAACCGCGCTTCCACCTCCAAGGCGCGGGTAAAGGCCTGAAGACAATCGCGATGACTCAGAAACATGGCGCGCATGTATGCTTCGGCCTTAGTGTCTGCTTTTGTGGTTGGATCGTCTTCCGCCACGATCCAACCTATTCTGAGCCCGACAAAGGAAAGTCGGTGCTGCTCGCTATACAGCTTTCCCAGATGTTCCCCGAAAAGCTTCGATATGGCGTAGAGCGAGTCGGGGTTAGGTGGATCGGTAACAGCCATTCTTTCTCCATACGACGGATCCAAGGTTTCCGGGGTCGTCAATAAGCTGTTTCCGTGCTGGGTGTGGTTTGTGGTGGCAAGCACCAATCGCTGGACTTCCACCCGGCGGCACTCCTCGAATACTTGGAAGGTGGCTTCTATGTTGTTCTCGCGAACGCTCTCCCACGGAGCCGACGGACTTGGATCGGCGGCCAGGTGAATGACCGCGTCCAAGCCGTTAAACAGTCCACGAACCTCGTTGTCGTGTGCCAGGTCGGCAACGGTGCATGGAAAGTCCGCCGGTTCCAGCGTGAACGAGCGGATCTCATAGTTGTCCGCCAAACCGCTGCGCAGTACCGAGCCAATTGTGCCGTTGGCCCCCGTGATTCCTACTGTTCGGATCGCCATTTTCGCCGAGGTTAATTCCCTCAGGATATGCATAATTTGATGTAAGGGCGCAAGGCGCTTGAGTGCTGAACCTGTCGCTTGAGCCAAGTGAACTCGTCGCGTACACTTCCCACTTTCATGGTGGGTTTCTGCTTGACCAAAACAAAAGGATAATTGTATGAAATCGCTGGTCATTGGAGTCGTCGGAAACGGTTTTGCCGCCTCCTTTCATCTGGAGAACTATCGCCGCGTGTATGATGTCGACATACGGATCAAAGGCGTCGCCTCGCGCACCGCGGAAGGAGCCCAAGATTTTGCGGACCGCCATGGATTGCAGCATGCGTATGCCTCGGTCGATGAACTGATCACTGACCCGGAAGTCAACGTCGTTGACCTCTGCGTCCCCAACGCCATGCATCATTCGCTGGTAATCCAAGCTGCCAAAGCCGGTAAGGATATCATCTGCGAAAAACCGTTGACCGGTTTCTTCGGCGACGGAAATCAGGAATCAGTTGGTAAGGAAGTCGCCCGCGCTGACATGTTCCAAACCGCACTAGCTTCCGCTGACACCATGGCCAATGCAGTCAGGCGCGCGGGCGTGCAACTTTGCTACGCCGAAAACTGGATCTATGCGCCGAGCATTCAGAAGGCGGATGAGGTTTTGAGCAAGAGCGACAATACGATCCTGAGAATTGTAGCCGAGGAGTCTCACAGCGGCACCCACTCCGAATACGCCAAGGTCTGGAAGCATTGCGGCGGGGGCAGTTTATATAACAAGGGGTGTCATCCGGTGGCCGGTGCCCTCTATCTAAAGTACCAAGAGGGAATGCGTCGAGATGGAAAGCCAATCAAGCCGAAGTCAGTGATGGCTGAGGTGGGTAATATCACCGAGGTAGCAAGCTTCGTTGGCGAAAAGGAAAAGTGGGTGCAAACGGGATGGCACGACTGCGAAGATTGGGGTTCCATGTTGCTGACCTTCGAAGACGGCTCGGTGGCGCAGCTCACTGCAGCCGATATCACTTTGGGGGGCATTCAAAATCTGCTGAGCGTCTACTCCAGTAAGGCGGTAGTTCATTGCAACATCAATCCCAATACCAGCATGATGACCTACGTGCCGGACGAATCGGTATTGGGCGATGCTTACATTCGGGAGAAGGTGGAGACGCGTGCTGGGTGGCAGCTTACCAATCCAAATGAAGACTGGATGAACGGTTTTCCCGACGAGTTGCAGGATTTCTGCGAAGCGATCGCTTACGGGCGCGAACCGAAGGGAACCGTCGAGATCGCTCGTGATGTCGTCGCGGTCTGTTACGGTGCGTACGTCGCCGCCGAGACCGGTACTCGTTTCGATCTTAGTCCGTACATGTAATTTCTGGATTGCAACACGATCGCGCAGCACTGAGACCCCAGCACTCCGGCAAACCACACTATCGCCGCAATCGCAGGTACTGAACAATCGAGTAGCCACCGACCGCCAACAGTACCAAAGCGATCCCCACTTTTACCTGCCAGAGCTCTTCGGTGTAATAGATCGAGCCCACCAGCAATACGGCCACCAGCAGAAGAACCACGGCTGAATAAACCCGTTCACACTGTTTGGAGTCGGCGGAGTCCATCTAGCTCTCGTCTTACCGCAAAACCACGAACAGAATGTAGGAGACAACCGCCAGGTAGGTGCACGCCCAGATGCCTGGTCGTTTGTACCATGGAAGGGTTTTCGCGGTGAGACCGTTAGGGTATTCCGATCGCGTCGGCGCCTGCTTCAGGGTCGTGGCCAACCAGGTGCCTTCCAGATTCTTTAGGCGGTGACTCATGTGTTCGTGAATGTTGACGGCTTGTTCGTGGCGGGCGTAAACCAAACCGCGGATCAATTCGGGATCAGCCGAACCGCGCACCAGATCGAGAAGCAGCGATGCCATGACCATACTTGCCGCCGGCAGCAGGACGTTCCACAGGTAAGTCCACCAGGTATCGGCTTACCAGATCGGCACATTCCAGCCATAGCGGTCAACGACTATTGCTGAGATGCCGTACACCAAGCCCATCGTGAGACCGACCACACAGGTCTCACGTCGCACATAAGTAAAGACCCCCATTAGCATGACGGTCATAAGCGGCACGGTAATAGCGCCAGCCAATCTCAGAAAGAGCACTACCATCCCTTGGTCCAAAAACGGCACGTATAAAAATCCCAGCGCCAAGATGCATGGAATCGA
>CAYNZV010000005.1:75706-86000 GCA_964401715.1 uncultured Gemmatimonadaceae bacterium
ACCAATCCTACCAGACCTGCGGGCAGGAAGCTCTTCACCAACAGCGGGTAGGCCTGGTCGATTATCTCTAAACCGGGAAACTGACTGTGTGCCAGTGGCCCCAGACAGACGTTCATCCACAGGATGGCCGCTGTCACCACGCTGGCAACCACCCCTGCCATCTTGAAATCCCATTCAGAGCGCGCACCGAGAAAGCGGATCGCTTCGTACTGGTTGATCACCGCGCAGGTCACCAAGGCGATGATCATGCCACCGATAACTACCCACGGTGCCACGCCTGTGGGTGCATAGCCGCCCACGTGCAACAGTTTCCCAGGCAGTTCCGGGTCAATGTTGCCGAGGCTCGCGTTGAGTCCGTCCCATCCCCCTACCTGGTCCCATACTACCGCCCAGAGCACCACACAGGCGACGATCATCACCGTGCTTTGAATCGCCATCCGTGAACACCCCGGCGCGCAAGCCACCCCGAATCAAATAGACCGCAGCGGTGGCTGCCACCGCAACCACGATGCTCCAGCTCCAGTAACCATCGATCTCCGCCACTACGTTCAGAATCAGGAACATGGAGAAGAAGATGTTGCCGAGCACGTTAGTGCGGGACTGGATGTTAATGATTACTGCCAGCAATCGGGCGATGGGGCCGAAACGAAACTCCAGCCACTCGGCATTGGTGTAGACGCCAGACCGGTACATCGGCACGATCACGAAGAAGCTGAGAATGATCCAGCCAATGGAGATCCCCAACAGCCAGGTGATCAGTTGCGTCAGACCGAGCTTGTACGCGGCACCCACCACGGCGACGTAATCACCGCTATCAACCGCAGTGCCAAAAGCGGAAAGACCGATGACCCACCATGGCATTGACTTAGCGGCGAGGTACCAGTCGAATCCTTCGTCCCTGGCGCGGAACGCGATGATGCCGTAAACGACGATGCCCCCGTTGATGACCAGGACCAGGAGCCAGTCCACTAAGGTCAAGACAAAAGCCTATTTCTCGGGCAAATGGTACCCCTCTTTCTTGACCTTGATCCGGTAGAGGTAGGCGTCAGCGGTAACGTAGAGGGTTTTGCTCTCTTTGCCGCGCCCAAACGCAACGTTGGTGGGAATCGTGTAGCCAGATCCACCCAACCACTCTTCCCCACGCATCGGCATCGGAATCCGCGCCAGCTCCTTGCCTTTGGGCGAGTAGACGTTGATCCCGGGACGGGTGATGTCGCGTACGGCTACCCAGATGTTGCCGTCAGTGTCGCAGACCAGACCGTCGGGCCCGTCCTCGGGAGAATAGTCAACCAACACCTCGCGGAAGACGGCGGTGCCGTCCTCGTGGAGATCGTAGGCCAGTAGCGCCATGCGACCCTTGTGGGGTTTCAAACCTTCTGGTAAGCGAAAAATACCGGTCGAACCGTTGTCGTTGCTCACCACGTAAAGGCTCTTTTGATCGGGCGAGACCGCAACTCCGTTCGGCTTGCCTGCGTCAGTGATGATCAGGTGGACACTGAGGTCAGGATCGATGCGGTAAACCCCGAAGGTTGGCTGCTCCACCGGCTCATGCCCCAAGTAACGCGGATCGCTAAAATAGATCCTTCCCTTCTCATCGAGACTGATATCATTGGGCGCATTAAACGGCTTGCCTTCGTACAAACCAGCGATGATCTTCGCCTTGCCCGTGGCCAGGTCAGTCCGTGTTACCCGGCGTCCGCCGTAATCGGCCCCTTCGGCGGCGACGAGTCGGCCCTGGACGTCGAACTTCAGGCCGTTAGACATGCCGCTGGGGGAACGGTAGATGGTGGTCTCGTTGGTTTTCGGGTCATAGCGCCAGATATTTCCAGCTGCCATATCGGACGCGGCGGTGAAGGTGATCTCGCTAAAATAAACCGAGCCGTCCGGTGCCACAGCGGGACCTTCGGTGAGCAACTCGCTGGTGAAAAGCAGCTCCAATCGAGCGTCCGGTGAAACAATCGAAGGATCACCGCTGGGCGGCTCGTGATCGACTTGAGCGTGCAGAGAAGCACTGACAGATAGCAGCACAACCGCCAGCAGGATCACCTTGATTCCCATACGGAAAGGGGTTGAGATAGTCATCGTCGGTCTCCTTTCGGGGAGGTGGAATGAGGCATGCGTCCTGTAGTTACCCATTCAGAATCCAGAACTATAACACCTCTCGCCTGGCGAGCAAGGTGAATGGTCGATGCTGGGACTGCGGATTCGGCGACGTAAGATTGTTGCATTGGATCAGGCCGTCGGCGCGATAATAGTTGGCAAAGTGCGCTCCGTCCTAGCAACTGACCCCTTTCCAATCCGCGAACCAGAGCTTTCCTTGGTAATAGTAAGCATGTTCCAAACGTGCTTAATCCCCAGTCCGTCCACTTCGCTAAAAGTGCAAAAGACCCCGCCGTCATATCTACTCACGCCGGCGCGGAAGGTGCCAGCCCAGAAACCACCAGAGACAACCCTCGGGATCTTGGTCGCTATCTAGATCGGCCGAGCTATATCATTTGTTGATGTCGAAATTGCTTATGTACGGTTGCGTGCCAAGTCGATCGTGCGGTCGGGTTTAGCGACGTACAAACGTGCCATTAGCTTCGATCTGTGGGATATTCTCGGTGATCGCCGTATTGCTGAGTGGATTGCCATTGAGCCACAGATCGGTAAGCGCCGACAAGGAAACAAGAGAGGTTATCTCGATGATCTGATTCCCAATTAGGTTGAGTTGCAACAGTTGGGTCAATACCGCCAAAGGCGCAAGATCGACGATCTGATTGTTCTGCAAGGTCAGCACCGTCAGCGCGTTGAGCGAACTCAACGGCGAGAGGTCGGCTATCTGATTCTCGCTGAGTACCAGCTGCTTGAGAGTAGTGAGATTGGATAGCGGTAGCAGGGAGCTAATCTGATTCCCCTGGAGGTCAAGATCGATTAAGTTGGTCAGTCGTGACAACGAGTCGAGAGCGACAACCTGGTTGCGAGCCAGGTGTAACTTGGTCAATGCGGTGAGATTGGCCAGCGGTGTCAGATTAGATACGGAATTGTCATCCAACAACAATTCCGAGAGCATGGTCATGTGCTCAATGCCGGAAAGTTTGGAAATTCCCTTGTTGGTCGCATCGAGAGTGGTCAAAAACCCTAAGTCCATAGAAAAAAGATCGCCCGTGGGTTGTACCAAAGCCGAACGCACTACCGCTTCCAGAATGGAATCAGCAAAAGTCACCACGGTGGGATCAGTACTCACGGTGGCGCCGCGAGCCACCAACGCCGGGATCTGTTGGGTTGTCGCCAGATTCACCAATGGATTTCCGGTCAATACGATCGTTGCGCCGTTGTCAATGCCGATGTTGGCTACCAATGCGGAGACATTGCGAACTTGATTGTTGGCAAGGGTGAGACTGCGCAAAGAGGTCAACTGTGCCAGCGGACTGATGTCGATTATCTGGTTGTCGCTGAGAGTAAGACTGGTCAAGCCGGTCAGGTTTTCGATGCCGGTAAGTACAACGATGTTCCGCTTGGACGCATTGAGGAATGTCAGGTTACTTACCTCGCCGCTGAGCAGGTTTCCGGTCGGTTTCGAAAGAGCGTCCCGTACGGCGGCTTCTAGGTTAGGATCGCCAAAGAACAGCGACGTGCCACCGGAGGTTGTATCGGACGCCACAAAAACGGTGTCGCGCAGAACTATGGTTATGGTATCGGGATCATCTGGATTACCGGTTTTTCCGAAGTTGTCGGCTAAAATAAAGAAGTCGTCGAAGTCGACATCCCCATCGCGATCGAGATCCCCGATAACTGCGGTCGCCGGCGCACAAACAGCTATAACGAGTAGCATCGCCAGGCCGAAAGCTGGCCGATTGAAGAGTCGCCCTTGCATAAATTAAGGTTGTTCTAGCCTCAATAGCTCAAGATATGCAGGTTTCAAAACGGCAACAAACAAAGGTACAAAGTGTCAAAATACGACTTTGAGCTGGAATTTGAGGTCCGTGATTATGAGTGCGACCTGCAGGGCATCGTCAACAATGCCGTCTACCTTAATTACTTGGAACACTCGCGCCATAAATACCTTAAGTATATCGGATTCGACTTTGCCGAACTTAACCGGCGCGGGTACGACTTGGTGATGACCCGCTGTGAACTGGATTACCGACAGTCTCTGCGCAGCGGCGATCTTTTTGTCGTCGGTTTGCACATGGTTCGAAGAAGCAAACTGCGGTTTGCGTTCCATCAGGAAGTGCTGGTAGGAAATGACCAGTCTATCGCCCTTCAGGCACGCATCGTAGTCACCTGTCGCAACCGCAACGGTCGGCCAGAATTTCCCGATGAGCTGCTGGAAAAACTGGTAGCTCATGTAAAGACCGGTCTGGAGTGAGGACTACATCGATGGTAACTACCCGAAGGCCGGCGCCAGTTTAGTTCCCAACGGACCCAGCGTCTCAGCGCACTGTTCGAGCGTGTCGGCCACTACGAGTGCGGTTGTGAAACCTTCCGCCTTATGGGGATCAGTAGTGAACAGCTGACCACGGGAGATGAGACCGTCTTCTATCACCACCGGTGCCATGTCGGCGGCAAATTTGTGGTATTCTTTAAAGTTGGCAAATCCTGCCGCTTCAACGTAGCTGCGGTTTAGTGTAACCCAGACAGAGCTGCGTGCCGAGTTGACTCGGTGGCGCAGCGCCAGTGCCACGCGCCCCATGGTCCAGCGCGGATTGATCTCGACGATAGGTTTCAGACGCAAGGCATCGACGTTGCGGTAAACCAACGCATCGATTCCCGCAGGACCCGAGTATCCCTCCCGAAAAAGCGCCCGACCCACCTGCTCTGCGAGCTCGGCAAACAGATCGGGCAATCGCCGGGGATATTTACCATGGCCGTAGATGAAGCTCATGTCGGCGCCGGATAGGCCTGACCATATACGTGAAACCAGCGCGCCAATGAACTGGCCTCGGCCGTCGGTAAGGAACCGGGTCCACCCGACAAGCTTCGTCGTGCCATCGTCCTTCACGTCTACGTGAATCGACAGGTCGAAGGTTTTGGCTAGCCGCGGTTCCACCACGACGGTTCCTTGCTGCCTTAGAACTCCGTCTATCCAACCGCGCTGCTGTGAGCGCATGGTACCGTCACGAATGTAGATCTGTTCACGACCGGCGGCACCAAAGTCCGCTTTGATTATCACTTCACCGACACCTTCACTCAGCAAATGAGCGACATGGCGTCTGACCTGTACGGCGTCTGAGCATGGCTTCCCAATCTCTTCAACACCGCACAACCAATCTCGACCGACGGTAAGTCCGGGCAGCAGATGGCGCATTAATTTGGCGCTAAACGACTTGGAATAAAGCGCCTTTATCTTATCATTCCAGAAATCGTTCAGCCGACGACGTTTACCGGTGCTTAAATTCGCCATGAGGGGGGCCAGAAAACGAACGCTTTCGGGGCTCCAACCCCAGGGCGCCAACCTCTGTATCCTGCGCGCCGAAACCGCATGCTTCGCAAGATCGCTTGTGTGTTCGTATTCCACGAACTCCGTAATCGAAAAACCGGCGCGATAGAGATCTCGGAGAAATGCCGTGTGCGGTCGTCGAGGCACCAACACCAGATCATCGGGGACGCACAAGAATATCGGCAATTCAGCGAAATCGAGAGCCAGCTGCCGAAGTTGTTTGGCGGGAGTGTAAGTACTGCCTTCGTGGGCAGCCCAAGCTTCGCAGTTCGGCTCGAACCAGAACACCGTCGGGCATCTGCCTCGCGACTTACTGTAGAGTTCGAGCTCCTCCACGAAAGAAGATGACAAGCCAGCCAAACGGCGTCCTTTGCGGTTGTAGCCTATGCCCTTGGCGCGGGCTGGTGTCAGGGGAGGGGACAAAACCAGCTTGTAGGCCTCCCACTCCGACAGATTCGGATCCCGCCAGCGGTTGAACCAAGACAGACCGTGTTTCACGTGACCGATCTCGTCCCGATAGATCTGCCGCAATATGTCGGCGGTCCGTACATCGCCCATTTGCTGGTAGCTGTGGGAGTAGTGGATCGAATAATCGAGGTTGGCTTGCTCCAAGGTAAGGCTCAGCCTAGCGACAAAATCCATCGGACAGTCCATCGGCGCGATCGCTTTCCAAAAGAAATCGCTCACAGGAATCTCTCCGAACTCGACGCCGATTTCCTTCATCCGCCGACGATATAGCCGCACGTGCTCTTGTTCATCCAAGAGCGTTCGCACCAAACCGCGGCGAAACTTTTCGGGTGCGTACGGGAACTTCAATAGCGCCAACGCCATCAGTTCCAAGGCCAATAGCTCGTGATTGGCAAAGAAGTGAAGCACCAGTCCACGGTCCTTCTCTGTGTGCAGCTTGCGCACATCGGCAAACCTTATTTTCTCGCGCTGATGCCAGACGTCCAGTTGGAGCTCCTGCGGCCGGCCCGGACTTTCGGGAGTAACGATCGCTGGACCGGGATGGCGGTCTTCGAAATGGTCAAGCGAGATCAGCTTGTCATCCCAGGTGGTACCAAAGAGGATGCGTTCGGCGAACGCCCGGATAGCCATGATCTCGATCGGCGAGAGATTTGGGGTTAGCGTTTGTCGAAATACCGTCTGTAAAGCACAGATAATCTCTCTTTGATCTCGTCGGGAATGTGGTCTGGCGCAGTGATGATCGCGTACTTGGCCGCGTGCAGGCATTCGCAGTCCGATTGCGACGGCAGCATACCCGCTACAGTTTTTACGATCTCATTTGCTTTCTCAGCATTCGATTTGAGAACGCCTATCACCGCCTCGATGGAGACGTCCTCCTCTTCTTCGTGCCAGCAGTCGTAGTCGGTGCCCATAGCCAGCAGTGCGTAACACAACTCCGCCTCACGAGCCAGCTTTGCCTCCGGCAATGCGGTCATGCCGATGACCTTGGCATTGACGGTTTCGCGGTAATGGTTCGACTCACTTCGGGTGGAGAACTGAGGGCCCTCCATGCAGACGTACACCCCACCTTCGTGAACTGTGGCACCCGATGCACGGGACGCCTTGACGGCTATCTGACGCAACTCCTCGCAAAACGGATCGGCAAAACTGACGTGACCGACGATGCCATTCCCGAAGAACGTCGCCCGGCGCATGCCCTGGGTGCGGTCGAAGATCTGCTCAGGTACGACCATGTCGCCCGGATGAATTTCCTTTTGCATGATACCCACGGCACTCACCGCCAACAGGTGGGTGACACCCAGCTTTTTCAGGGCGTAGATGTTGGCGCAAGCGTTGACCTCAGAAGGCAAAAGAGTGTGACCCCTACCATGACGGGGCAAAAACATCACCTGTTTACTTCCGATCCTGGTCTCCACTATCCGGTCCGATGGCGCTCCGAACGGTGTTTCGACTTCGTGCTCGTCCGTGACCTCGACGCCGTGCATAGCGTATACCCCAGACCCACCGATAACACCCAACCGCACCGAAACTGGTGCTTCAGACATCTTTTCCTCCTTGCGCATGTGAACCCATACACAGTAAGGTAAACCGACCTATTTTACCGGTCTACCTGACGTGCACTGCGTGCCGGCGCACATCACTGCTCATTAGCGAAGAATAACAGTACACGCAGTTCGCGTAGATCCTCGCCGGCTGGCTCGAGACCTGGAAGTTGCATGGAACGAAGACGTGTAGAGATCTCGGTGCGTGCCCTGGTGGGTTTCGCCCTGCAGTCGGGAAACCTGGCCACTGGGTTCATAAACCCACGTCGCGGCGCAGAGGGCACACGAGCTCATCAGAAGGTGCAGCAGATGCGTCCTCCAGAGTATGAGACCGAGATCCCGTGCGTCACACCGAGGTGCACGGCGATTACGAGGCTGGGGTCAACGGTCGCATTGACGGACTCTTTCCCATCGGCGACACCTATCGCATCGAAGAGATAAAAACCACGCGACGCGATCTCGACCGCGAACACGCCCAGTATTCGCAACATTGGGCTCAGGCACAGATCTACGGCTGCCTCGTTGCGACCCAGAAGGGTGTCACGGAGGTCGAAATCCAACTCACCTACGTAAACCTAAACAGTTGGAAACTCGCTGAGGAACGTCGCAATTATAGCAGGGAGGTCCTCGCCGGAATCTTCCGTGTTTTGCTGGAAAAATACCTGCTTTGAGTTAGTACCTATCGCGCGTGGCTCCAACGGCGCCACCGATCGATTTCAACACTCACGTTTCCCTTTCCGCTACCGCGCAAGGGAAAACGGGAGTTGATGTTGGCCGTCTATCAAACGATTGAAACCAGAGGCCGACTTTTCGTTCAGGCGCCCACAGGCATTGGCCAAACGATCTCGGTGGTGTATCCGGCGGTAAAGGCTGTGGGCACGGGTTCGGTTGACAAGATGTTCTATCTTACGGCGAAAACCTTGGGGCGCACCGTGGCGGAAAAAGCAGTCAATGCGCTGCGTCGGGGCGGTCTGGCACTCAAGAGCATCACCCTTACCGCGCGCGACAAGATCTGTTTTGTCGAATCGGGTCAGCCCAGTTGCGATCTAGAACGCTGCGAATATGCCATCGGCTATTTTGACCGCGTTGGCGGAGCAATCGAGGAGTTGTTTCAGGTAGATGCGTTCACCGCGGTTGCCATTGTCGAGACGGCTAAAAATATCGGGTCTGTCCGTTCGTGCTGCCCCTTGATCTGGCCTTGTGGGCAGATCTGATCATTTGCGACTACAACCACCTGTTCGACCCACGCGCCTATCTCAAACGGTTCTTTCTGGAAGGCGGCGGAAATCACCTTTTTCTGATCGATGAAGCCCACAACCTGCTGGACCGAGCCCGCGACATTTATTCAGCAGATCTCGATCGACGAAGTTTCCGAGTGCTCAATCGGGCTTTAGGAGATCCAGATCGACGAATCGCCACAAAACTGGCAGAGATCGATGTTTTCTTCAGCGATCTTGGAAAACGGTGCAAAGAAGAAGCTGAAGGCACGTTGTTTGAAGATGAACCGCCTCACGGGCTGTTATCCTTGCTGCAGGATTTTCTCGATCCCGCCGAATCGGCTCTCTCCACCGCCCCCGCTGAGCACAGTGATCTGCTATTCGACCGTTATTTCGCAACATTGACGTTCATGCGCGTTGCCGAGTTGTTTGACACGCATTACGTCAGTTATGCTGAGCACCGCGGCCGCAACCCAAATCTGAGATTGTTCTGCCGAGATCCTTCCCGTCGAATCGCTGAAGCCCTGCAACGAGGGAGCACAAGCATCTTCTTTTCTGCCACACTTACGCCCCTGGAATACTTTCGTCAGGTCCTCGGCGGCAATGCCGACGACGGCTTACTCGACCTCGGGAACCCCTTTCCCAAAGAAAATCTACAGGTGATGCTCGCCGACGGCATCGAAACCACTTTTCGCAAACGAGCAACAACCTGCGGCGATGTTACCGAATGCATACCGGGCAACTACATGGCTTACTTCGCGCCTTTCAGATACATAGAGGCCGTGGTCGAACGCTTTGCCGCCGCCCATCCAACTACGCATATCGCGGTTCGACGTTCGAAAATGTTGGAAGCCGAGCGCAGCGCTTTCCTGCGACTGTTCGACGAAACCTCGACCGAAACGTTGGTGGGATTTGCCGTCATGGGAGGGATTTTTAGCGAAGGCATCAATCTCGTTGGCGAACGGCTAGTCGGCGCTGTGATCGTAGGCGTGGGGTTGCACCAGATCTGTCTTGAGCGGGACCTAGTGCGTAACTATTACGATGCTGGAGGGCGACCCGGTTTTGAAATACGCCTACACCTACCCGGGCATGAACCGGGTCTTGCAAGCGGCATGGCGAGTTATTCGGTCAGTGGACGACCGCGGAGTCGTATTGTTGATTGACCGCCGTTTCGCGCAGCAACACTACCGTCGGCTCTTTCCCGTACATTGGGACGGCGCCAGCCAAGTTCGCAGCATCCAGCAAATTCGCGCTATCGTGAAGGCGTTCTGGCGGAGATGAAGTGTGCGCTCGACTTGCTCGCCGCTCCCGTTACGTAGATTGCAAATGGACATCTCATTAGGAGCCTCCTGCAGCCCTCATCCTCCTCTGGATGGGCGCCCCCTTGCGGTGCAGTGACGCCAGAAGGCTCTTTGCGTTGCAGCCTCCACGCACCATTCCTTTCGAAGGTGCGCTTTTTGACACTCCGTGGTCAGTGGGATAAGTTTTGTTCGACCCACCATGACTCCCCTCTCCAGCGACATCGCTGCCTGGCGTGAGCATTTTCAAGACGAAGCAGACGCCGCCTTTCTTTACCGTAACCTTGCGAACATGGAGCAAGATCCGAAGCGGCGCGACATCTTCGACCGCTTGGCTCAGGTTGAGGA